>PKTI01000028.1 GCA_002869235.1 Candidatus Parcubacteria bacterium | reverse complement strand
CAATGACATCTGTATGTATAATACTGGTCAGCATAGCCCTGATTATGTTTCCGTGACAAAACAGGCCGACTCTTTTACCTTTGTTGTGTTTGTATATATCAGCTAGTAGCCTTCTAGTTTTTATGTGTAGTCTATTTAGTTTTTTGTCTATTTTTTTGTACTCGTTTATTTTTTTTACTCTGGTTTTTTCAGACATATTGAAGTATTTTATTTTGTACCAGTCAGTCCAATCTACTTCATTGAGTCTTTTTTCAGTATATATTCTTTTTTTCTTCTTCTTAGCAAAATCTTCAGCTGTTTCTCGGGCTCTTGTAAATTCACTAGCATAGATTTTATCTAGTTTTATTTGCTCTAATTTTTTATTGAGAAGCTTTCTCTGTTTTTTACCTAGATCTGACAAAGGCATTTTTTCGTCGCCGACTATTTGTTTTGTTCTATAGTCAGGATGACAGTGACGAATCAGATAAATGCGGGTATAAGGCCCGTTGATTTGAGGGATTGTCTTGGCATAAGGAGTTTGTAGTTGCACATTGAGAAATGGTGTACGTAATTTGACGTCCATGTTTTATAAGATTAGTATTTATATATAGTATTTTAGTATTTTTTAGCCAAAAAATCAATTGTATAAACGAAAGAAATAAACTTTAAATACGTATTTATTTAAGCTAAGGCCCAATTATGGCTGATTTTAATAATATAGAAAATTTATCAGATGAAGAACTGGTTAAGCTAACTTTGGCCGATCAAGATAATTTTTTGCATATAATAAAAAGATATGAAATCAAGCTTAGTTATTATATAAAAAGGATTTCTGGTTTGGTTTCGGAAGATATAGAAGATATATTACAAGAGGTTTTTATCAAAACCTATCAAAATTTGAACAACTTTGATCAAAAATTAAAGTTTTCTTCTTGGATTTATCGTATTGCCCACAATGAGGTAATAAGTAATTGGCGTAAGCGTAAGTCTAGGCCAGAAAATGTAGTCTGGGATGCAGAAAAGGTATTGGATAACATTGTAGCAGATTTTGATATAAGTCAGGACATAGACAGAGCTATATTGAGCAAAAATATGGAAAGTATATTTTCTAAAATGGATATAAAGTATAGAGATGTTTTGGTATTAAAATTTATAGAAGACAAAAATTATCAAGAGATATCAGATATTTTAGAAAAGCCCATGGGCACAGTAGCCACCTTAATTAATCGTGCCAAAAAACAATTTAAGAAAAAACTAGAAGAGTCACAAGTCAAATTGTAAATATATGTCAGAAAAAAATATTAGCCAAGAAGTGCTAGACAAAATAAAGGGAAGTAAGCCCAAGCCAAAATGGGAGTTTTTGCTCAAGGAATATTTGGTTTGGTTTTTAGGTGTTGTATCTCTAATTTTGGGAGCTCTAGCTTTTTCTACTATATTGTATATGCTTTTGCATAATGATTGGGATATATATGAGAGTGTATCTGGAAGTTTGCTGGGCTTCATATTTTATAACCTACCTTATTTTTGGTTGATATTTTTGGCAATAGTAATTTATGTAGCTCATTATTATATACGTCACACAAAGGGTGGTTATAAGTTTGATTTTTATAAAATAATAATTTCTAGTATTGCTATTAGTATTATCTTTGGCACATTTTTTTATAATTTTGGTGTGGGACAAGCTATAGATAATTTGGTTGCCGACAAAGTACCTTTTTATGGAAAGTTTATAAATCCTCGTAAGCAGATTTGGCTCAAGACAGACAAAGGATTTTTGGCTGGGATGATTGTCCAAGGTGATGGTTATAGCTATATAGTCAGAGATATAGATGGCAATGAATGGAGGGTGTTTATAAAAGATAAAGAAATACCATTTGAACCAGTTTTGGGTCAACCAATAAGATGTTTAGGTGAGAAAGTTGATGATAATACTTTTGAAGCTCATGAGATATTACCCATGAGAGGAATGCTTTGGCTCAAAAAACAACCACCAACTATGATTGAAAGAAATGTCAAAGGCGTGCGTATTATAAGATAGAAGCGAAAGGGAAGTCATTTCTGGACTTTGAGCTCAGGTCTGTAAATGTACCAACCATAGCTTTTGTCTAATAATTAATAGAGTGTAAATAATGAAGAAAAGTAAAATGTATCTATTGGCTTCATTTTTGGGCCTAATAGTTACCACCTTAGCAGTTTCTAGTCTGGTTTCTGCCCAGGAAGAACCCAGGGGAGCAAATTTTGATCCCGCTAGGCATGAAGCAGTACAAGAAGCACTAGAGAATAAAGATTATCAAGCTTGGAAAGAAGAAATTGATAGTCGACCACGCATGACGGATTATGTAACTGAAGAAAATTTTGATCAGTTTGCCGAAATGCATGAATTAATGTTAGCTGGTGACTATGAAGGTGCTCAAGAAATTCGTGACGAGCTTGGGTTACCAGAAATGGGTAGAGGTGCTGGCTTTAAAAAAGGATTTGGCATGGGAAATAGAGCCGGCGGACAACACAATTGTCCCTTTGCGCAAGAAGCCAACGAATAAAAAGTAAAGTGGTTTTATAGCAAAAAACGCTTCCTGATACGAGGAGCGTTTTTTGTTTTTTATTATTTTCTATTTTTAAATTTTTCTCTCAACTTTTCTATTCTATCTTCTTCTTCCCAACGATTTCTTCTGCTACCACTTCTTACAGCTTCGCGTATTCTTTGTTGACGAAGCATTTTTTCCATTTTTTCTTTTTCTTTTTTTGTTTGAGCGCCAGTCATTTTTGGTCCACTAGCCTTTTCTTCTAACTTTTCTTTTAATTCAGCTATAAAATCACGAACATTTTCCTCTTGTTCTATTTCTGGATCGTCAAAATCATTGGCGACTACATTTTTACGATTTATAGGTAATCCTGGCATATAGGTATATTTTATAGCAAAAAAATGTACTGGTCAATTAAATTATGATATTATATAAGGGTAATATTAACCAATGAATTTATGGCTAAAACAAAAAGAAAGCTACCAGCCAAAACTATAAAGTATTTGGAAAAGGCTGGGGTTAAGCATGAATTATTAGAGCACAAGACAGTCTATACAGCTATAGATGCTGCTATAACTATGAAGAAAAAGTTGGATGAAGTAGCCAAATCTCTTTTGATAAAAGCAGATAAAGATTATTATGTTGTACTTTTACCGTCTGACCATAATTTGGATATGGAAAAGGTCAAAAAAGCTTTGACCAAAGCTCAAGCTAAACAAGTCAAAGTAGTAAAGATACCAGGTGAAAAATTGTCTCGTGAAGTTTTGAAAATAAAAAATGATGCTATGGCTGCTTTTGGCAATTTGTACAAGCTACCTGTTTTGATGGAAAAGAAATTGGAAAAGGTCAAAAAAGCAGTTTTTTCTTCAGACTCTTATAATCACTCAGTAGAGATGGCCGTTAAGGATTTTATCAAATTAGAAGAAGTCATAGTAGATTCCTTTGCGGTCAAGAAAAAGGTCAAGGCTCCACCAAAACCTAAAGTCAAAGCAAAGAAGAAAGCTAGTACAAAGAAAAAAAATAGCACTAAAAAATCAGTCAAAGCAAAGAAGAAAAAATAGTATATTTTTATCAATAGTAAAAGACACCCTAGGGTGTCTTTTTATGTAAAGTTAGCTTAACGTAAAGTAGACTTGACATTATATTTTGTCTGATATACAATATAAGTAATATGGCAGAAGAAGTAATAAATAAGGTGAATGAATATAGAAAGTCTAAGGGTGTGACTCAGGAGGACTTGGCTAGTGCAGTCGGCGTTTCACGCCAGACTATTATTGCTATAGAAAAGGGCAACTATACGCCGTCTGTTTATCTAGCTCTTAAAATAGCTTATTACTTCAAACAACCAGTAGAAAAATTATTTAAAATATGATGAAAAAACAAAGTGAAATTATAATTAGTCTAATATTTCTAGTAGTTCTGTTTTTCTGCTTAGATCCTTTTGATTGGTTCATGCCGTCAATGCTAGAAATGTTCCTTTTGGTTTTGTTGGTCTTGGTTTTTGCTGCTTTCGCCACCTTTGTTTGGAAAGAGGGCAAGGGGGACGAGAGAGAGGTCATGCACAATATGTTGGCCGGTAGGTTTGCTTACTTGGCAGGCACAACTACTCTGATAGTAGGTATTGTTGTGCAGAGCTTGGAGCACAAGACGGACCATTGGTTGATAATTGCTTTGGCAATTATGGTTATTAGTAAAATGATTGGCTTGATTTATAGCCAAAGAAAATTTTAGAAATTAATTATTAAGTAAAAAATTATGAGAAATATATTTATTGCTATATTGATTGTTGTTGCCATTGGTCTAGTTGGTTATGGTATCAGTCAATCAAAATCAGGCAACGAAAATAACAATGTTGCCCAGCAAGATGATTCCATAATGTCAGATGACAAAATGGGTAATGATGACTCTATGATGGAGGAAGACAAAATGATGGACGATAATGATGACTCTATGATGGAGGAAGATGATT
>PKTI01000058.1 GCA_002869235.1 Candidatus Parcubacteria bacterium | reverse complement strand
TGGCTGGTTTTTGGTCATAAGAAGTGACATGAGGTGAAGGTACTAGTACCCTATCCTCTCCTTCAAAAATCTGCTCCTTACCACCATTGAAAAAATAAGTCACATGAGCGTACTTTTCGGTTTCAGCAATGTGCAACTGTGTCATACCTGCTTCAGACAATACTCGAGCTATAGGCATATCAATGGTAAGTGGTGGAAAGGCTACCAAAACAGGCAAATCTTTTTCATATTCGGCCATAGTACACATCATCAAATTTTTGTAGTACTTACGCTCAAATTTTTCAAAACCAGGCACAACCAAAGCTTTGGTCAATTGTCTAGCCCTATCAGATCTAAAATTAAAATAAATCACACCATCACCGTCTTTGATAGTGCCTCTAGGCTTACCTACATCATCTAGTATTACAATGGGCTCCATTTCCTCATCATAGACTTTTTTGTCATAAGAAGCTTCAATGGCTTCTATAGGGTCTTTTGTTTTATCTTTTGCCTCTCCTTCTACAATAGCCCTAAAAGCAGCTTCAGTTCTATTCCAACGATTATCTCTATCCATAGACCAAAAACGTCCAGATACACTAGCAATCGCACCAAGGCCTACTTCTTTTAATTTGTCCTGCAATTTGCTAATAAAAGTCGCCCCACTGTTGTAGGGAGTATCACGACCATCCAAAAAAGCATGGATATAAAGTTGATTTATTTTTTGCTTATGAGCCAATTCTATCAAAGCATACAAATGCTCGTTGTAACTGTGAATACCGCCATTTGATACCAAGCCCATAAGATGAAGGGCTGTACCTTTTTTCTTGACGTGCTCGCATACTTTGAGAAAAGCTTCGTTTTTGTAAAAATCACCGTCAGTAATAGACTTGGTAATACGAGGCAGGTCTTGGTAAGGAATAAGTCCCGAACCTATAGACAAATGACCTACTTGTGAATTTCCCATTTCACCCCAAGACAAACCAACCGCCTCACCACTGGCAGCAATCGGCATAATAGGATAATTGGAAGCATATTTATCAAAATTTGGCGTTTTGGCCAAAGAAATTGCATTGGCACGAGAAGGCGGTGCTATTCCGAATCCATCCAAGATTATAAGTACAACTGGTTTTGGTCTTTTCATTTATATTTTTAATTTATTTTTTATCAATCAAAGATTGAGATTTCATCAATTTTGGCTTATCAATATTCAATATATCCAAAATAGTTGGCGCAATATTGGATAGCTTGCCAGTACTCTTTAGCTTGTATTTTGACTTGCTGACAATAATAAATGGAACAGGGTTGGTAGAGTGCTCGGTAATAACCTCTCCTGTTTTTGTATTGACCATTTCTTCTATATTGCCGTGGTCAGCTGTGACCAAAAGAGTACCATTTTTTTTCAAAATTACTTTGATGATCTTATCAACCAAAGCATCTACTGCCTTAACCGTTTCTTTGGCTGCCTCAAGATTACCTGTATGACCTATCATGTCTGGACTAGCAAAATTGATAGTTATAAATTCATACTCGTCTTTGTCCAAAGAATTAAGTACATAGTTTGCTACTTCCTTGTTGCTCATCTCTGGAACTTTGTCATAAGAAGCTACATCTTTTGATGGAATATTTACCCATTCCTCACCATTGACCTGATGGTCATAACCGCCATTGAAAAAATAAGTCACATGGGCATACTTTTCGGTTTCTGCTATATAAAGTTGTTTGACTTCCTTGAGTGCTATCGGCAAAGTATCTGGTATATCTACACCTGGATAAGCTGTCAAAACATTACCCAAATCTGGACCAAAGTCAGTCAAGGCCACAAAGAGCAAATCCTTGGGTACTTTGTTGCGTTTGAAAGATCCGGGATTCTTTTTTTCAAAATCTTTTTGTACAAAAGTTTTGGTCAGTTGTCTGGCTCTGTCCGATCGCAAATTCCAAAATACTACTGCATCTTTGTCGCCAATAGGACCAACTGGTTTGTGGTCTCGTACCATAACTGTAGGAGTGATAAATTCATCACTTTCTCCCCTATTGTAAGCCTGTGACACTGCTTCAACTCCCGTCTTGACCACATGTCCTTTGCCCAAAACCATAGCCTCATAAGCCATTTTGGTTCTACTCCAGGCCTTTTTTCTATCCATAGCATAAAAACGTCCCATAACAGTAGACACCTTTACTCTTCTACTGTTGAATACCCCTTTAAAATTACCCAAAATTTTCAAGGCAGCAAACTTGGGACTATCACGGCCATCGGTAAATAGATGTAGATAAATATCTTGTTTTGTCTTGGAAATAAAAAAACTAATCAAAGACAAAAGATGATCCATGTCAGTGTGAGGGCTGGAGCCATCAGAAAGCATACCTACTAGATGAATATCTGATTTATTTTTGTTGACATGATTGGCCGCTTGCAAAAAAGCTGGATTTTTGAAAAAGGTACCGTTGTTTATACTCTTGGATATAATCACTGAATCTTGTTCTACTACTCTACCAGCACCAATGTTCATGTGTCCTGCTTCAGAATTACCAGGTTGTCCCAAAGGCAAGCCTACGTGCTTGGATGAAGCTTCTATCTGAATATTGGGATAATCTTTGTACAAAGAATCAATCACTGGCGTTTTGGCCAGAGCAATTGCATTTCCTTTTTTTTCTTTAGACAAACCCCAACCATCAAGTATCAAAAGAATTAGGGGCAATTTGTCCTTATTTATTTTTGCCATATACTATTTCAATTTGTGTTCAATGTTTAAAAGTCTATTGTATTTTGCCGTCCTCTCACCTCTAGAAGTCGAACCTGTTTTGATATAATCAGAATTGACTGCCACAGCCAAATCAGCAATAGTGGTATCGGCTGTTTCTCCGCTTCTGTGAGATACTATCACTTTATAATCATTGTCCTGAGCCATACGGATAGCAGCAAGGGTCTCTGTCAAAGTACCGATCTGATTTGGCTTGATAAGTATAGTATTGGCCACTCCCATATCAATACCCTTTTTCAAACGAGCAACATTGGTGACAAAAAGATCATCACCAATTATTTTGATATCATTGTTTTTTATCTGTTCATCTGAGCTAAAATCTTTCCAGGCATCCCAATCTTCTTGGTCCAATGGATCTTCCAAAAATCTCAAAGGATAAGTTTCCATAAGGTCAAAATAAAAATCTATCATTTCCTGAGAATCAAACTCTGCTTTTTCCAATTTTAGTTTGTATTTTTCTTCATCAGCATCAAAAAATTCAGACGCACCAGCATCTATACCCAGCACAATATCTTCACCTGGTTTGTAGCCTAGGGTTTCAATTGCTTGAGTAATAAGGTCAAAAACCTGACGATGAGACTTGGCGTGAGGCGAATAGCCACCTTCATTACCTACATCGGTGTCCATGCCCAAACCTTTGAGTAGCTCGCCTAGCTTATGAAAAACTTCTGAGCTTTGACGTATTTTTTCAGAAAACTCCTTGGCTTTGATAGGTACTACCCAAAATTCTTGAATATCAATATTGGTGCCGCCATGTTTTCCGCCATTTATCACATTGACCACTGGAGTAGGCAATTTGTATTCTTTATTACTAGGATCATAGATGTTTCTCAAATATTCATACAACTCCAAACCACTTATCTTGGCCCCTAGTTTGGCTACGGCCAAAGATACGCCCAAAATAGCATTAGCACCAAGCTTACTCTTGTTTTTGGTACCATCTAGCTTGATCATTGCTTGATCTATTTTTTCCTGTTCTGTGGCTTTGAGACCTTCTATTTCCTTGGCCAAGACATTGTTGACATTTTCTACAGCTTTGAGCACACCCTGGCCGCCATATCTATCTTTGTCACCATCTCTGAGCTCATGAGCCTCAAAACGACCAGTAGACGCACCAGAAGGCACTGCTGCTACTGCTGAGACACCATTGCCGGCCTCAACTGTCACCTGAACAGTCGGATTGCCCCTGGAATCAAGTATTTCGATTGCTTCAATTTTCTTTATTTTATCTGGCATATATTTATAATTTTGTCATTCCTGCGAAAGCAGGAATCTGACTAGATCCCGGCTCTATGGCCGGGATGACGGTTTATATTAATTCGTTATATAAATCATCCCAATTTATCCTTTACCGTATTAAATATTTACTCTATCATAAAGAACTTATTTACTATGACCATGAATTCACTTATGTCATGCCGAACTTGTTTCGGCATCTCCAGGGCTAGATCCTGAAATAAATTCAGGATGACAAGATGGTAATTCCAGATGACAAGTTATTACAAATCTTCACTCAAATCTTCCCAATTTTTATTGACTAATTCTACTAAATTATTTTTCCAAGCTCTGTGCCAATTCTTTAATTGCTTTTCTCTAGAAATAGCATCATAAATATGTTCAAATTCTTCATAATAAACCAATTTGCAAAGATTATACTTTTTGGTAAAACCATCTATATTCTTTTTACGATGTTCGGTGACTCTCCTAGATAAATCGTTTGTCAAACCTATATACAATACATTATTATTTGGATTTGTTAAAATATAAACAAAATA
>PKTI01000016.1 GCA_002869235.1 Candidatus Parcubacteria bacterium | reverse complement strand
GTGACGTCTCAGAGCATGGAGAGATTTATAAGTGTTCTTTAGATGTTTTCAACATTTAAAAACCAAAAAGGGTCCTTAAGTTAAGGAGGGAATTTTAAAACAACACATCACACAACACCGCGTATGAGGTTTCAGTCCTCGCTTTGCTCGTCCTTTCACCCAAATCACTCGTTCATTTGCGTTGTAGCTACGCCGAATTTTACCACGCCATTCACTCGTGACTTCTCATACGCACATCTGTTAGACGAAATAAATTTTCATTTTTATTTAAAATTTATGTTTCAAGAAATTATAGATTGGTCAAATTTAAATCCAGGTCCATTGTCAATAATACTAACTGTCGTAGTAATTATCATTGGCTGGTTTACAGGCTTTCTAAAATTTATTTTCAATAGATTGTTTAGAAAAGATAGTCCGTATATTAAGGCTGGCGGTAACATATCCGCAGGCGGAGATATAACAGTTGGAAATAAAAAAATTCAACAGACAATAAAAGGCAACTCAAATCAACAAGCTGGTCGTGATATAATTAATCACCTACCTCAAAAAAATAAACCAATTCTAGATCTTGATAGAAATATGGTAGTTAGCGGTGGTCCTACTGGGAATTGTATACGATTTGAAATAGTAAACATAGGTGATTCTACTGCGATAGATATTAAGTACTATTTTAGCTATAATTATAACGAAATTGATCGATCCACTGAAATATATGTAGCTAGCAATAAACTAATACCTAAAGAAAAAACGCATACAATAGAATTTCAATATAGAGATGATGACATTTTTAAAAAAGAAGTTAAAAACTTGAAAATAAATTTTAAGTATAAAGATACTGAAAATAAAATATACCACTCTGGCAGAAATTTAACACAAGAAAAAAGAGCTGACGGAAACTTTAATATCAATGGATCTCTGCAAAGTTTCTTTATTGAATAAAAATGAAAATTTACATCGTCCAACACCGGATATCTGGGAAAATAGATAAAATTCTAAATACAAAAACATGTCTGTATACGATCATGTAAATTGTGAAAAATTAAACAAGTTTGCAGAAGCAGCTGGTCTTGGTGAAAAAATCCCAGCAGATTTTTTACAGTTTAAAAAATATCTTGAAAAAGGAGATAAAATTTTAGAAATAGGTTGTGGCACAGGAAGAATTGGTAAGCATCTAATCAAAAAATACAAATATATCGGCATAGACAACCATTTGCCATATTTAAAATGTTTTGAAGATTACCTAACAAAAAACAAAATTAAGCTGGGGGATAATGATCTAATTAATGTATCTTTTGAAAACTTTGAAGGAAATGATTTTGATATTATAATATTTCCTTGGACTGTGATAGGAGATTTTTCTAAAGGGGAACAATTAAGAGTAATTAAAAAAGCAAAAAATCAATTAAAAAAAGAAGGGCTAGTTCTTATTGATAACCCAACCAAAGGTACTACCTATAATGAAGCGCAAGATTATGAACCCTGTAGATTCTACTTTGATGAATGGGAAGAAAAATTAAACAAACTATTTACTACAACTAAGAAAATTCTATACACTACTCCCACAAAAAGAGTAAGAGAACTAACTGTTTTGAAAAAATAACATGAGTATAAAAATAACTTATTTTGTCCACGGCACAACTACTGACAACAAAGACAAACTCAGCACTGGCTGGGTTCAAGGAGAGTTGTCCAAGCTAGGCATACAACAAGCCAAGGACCTAGGACAGCAAGTATCTGATCAAAAATTTGATATTGTGTTTTGTTCTGATCTCAAAAGAGCAGTTGACTCTGCCCAGCTTGGATTTTCTGACAAATACAAAATCCTAGCCGACAAAAGATTGAGAGAATGCAACTACGGTGATCTCAACCAAGCTAGCGAAGAAAAAGTAAAATATACTGAGCATATAGACAAACCATTTCCTCATGGTGAGAGCCTCAAGGATGTACAAGCTAGGATAAATGATTTTATACACTTTATCAAAGAAAACTATCCAGACAAACACATAGCTATAGTAGCTCACAAAGCACCACAGCTAGCTCTGGAAGTTTTGACCAAGGGCAAAACTTGGTCTGAGGCTATAGAGCAAGATTGGCGCAAGACAAAATCTTGGCAAGCTGGTTGGGAATATATAATCAAGTAAATATTCAATAAAATGAAAGCCATAAAAAAACACACAGACAAATCAATCATGATAACCGGAGCTTCGGTCACAGGAAAAACTACCTTGTGTAGACGTCTAATGGTACATTTTGAATTGCAGCCAGTACCTGTCCATATGACTAGAAAAATTCGTCCAGGAGAAATAAAAAATGTAGACGGAATATTTGTTACCGAAAAAAAATTCAAGGAAAACTTTGAAAAGAAAAAATATTTACAAGCATCCCTTAAATCAACTTTTTTTAGTGGGGCATACTATGGCTTTCCCAAAGAATGGCTAGAATATACACTAAAAAATGATTACCGATGCTTTGTTTGTCCTACTGTCAAAATGGCTAAAGAAATAAAAAAAACCCTGGGTAAAAAAATATTTTGGATTCACCTCAGTAGCACCGAAGAAATTCGCATAGAGAGGTTGCTAAAAAGAAGCCCTAATATGAAAAAGGAGCATTTTGAAACTAGAATTAAAGTTGGTAGCGCAAATGTGGACACAAAGGGAAAAGATTTGAATATAGACACTAGCTATCTTAATGCTTGGGAAATATTCTTCAATGCTCTAACTAGGATATAGAAAATACTATGTGTGGTATAACGGCTATAGCCGGGAAAAAAATTAATCCCAAACAATACAAAACTGAAGCTATGCTTCAGTTGTTGAAACATCGTGGGCCAGATGGTCGCGGGGAGATCTTTTTTCCAAACTGTTGGATGGGGCACAGACGTTTATCTATTATAGATATAGACAAGGGGCAGCAGCCAATGACTGACAAAAATTTTACTATAGTTTTTAACGGTGAAATATATAATTATGTTGAATTACAATCCCAACTAAAAAAAGAAGGTTGTAAATTCAAAACAAACTCTGACACAGAAGTAATCTTAAAAGCCTACCAAAAGTGGGGTCATGAATGTCCCAAATATATAGATGGTATGTTTGCTTTTGCTATTTGGGATAATAAAAAAAACGAGCTATTTATTGCCCGGGATAGGTTGGGCAAAAAACCTTTGTATTATTTCTTTGATAAAAATAATATACTGATAGCCTCTGAAATAAAAGCGCTAATCGCCTCTGGAACATTGAAACCTGAGATAGACTATAAGGCCATTGATAACTACCTCCGAGTAATGTACATACCACCGTGGAAATCAGTGTACAAAAACATTCACCAACTACCTCCATCACATTGTGGTGTTTTCAAAAATGGAAAAATATCATTAAAAAAATACTGGCAAATAAATAACTCACCAATAAAAATAAGCTACCATGAAGCTAAGGAGGAATTAATTCGACTTATTAATGAGGCCGTCAAAAAAAGACTGACAACATCAGACGTAGAAATAGGCACCTTTCTCTCTGGAGGCATAGACTCGTCTTTGATAACCCTAGTGGCTGCACAAGAAAGTAAAAATAAACTAAAAGTTTTTTCTATAAACTATAGCGGCCATGAAGAATACCCTTTTGCTAAACAAGTTTGTCAAAAAATAAAAGCAGAACATCACATACAACAAGTCGAGGCCTTTGTGCCCAGTGAGCTAGAAAAAGTTATTTCATACATTGACGAGCCACACGCTGATACAGCTGATTTTCCGCACCACCTATTATCTCAGTTGGCAACCAAAAAAGTTAAAACCGTACTATCTGGTGATGGTGCAGATGAAATATTTTTTGGCTATAAGTGGCACACCCAAAACAAAAAAAATACTGATATTTTTGACCATAGGATAAACTCTATCTGTGTATTTGATGAGGAACAAAGAGTGGCCTTGTGGCAATCAAAAAAGTATATAAATGATGACATTATTGCTAAAAAAAATTACAAAAAAAATTATACATCCATGGACAAGGTTGCAATGTTTGATTTGAGCTCACATCTTCCAGGTCAAATACTCGCCAGAGCTGACAGAGCTAGTATGATGCATGGATTAGAATTGCGCTCACCATTTCTAGATACAAATCTTATAGAGTTTGTTTTCAACTTACCCATAGAATACAAAATACACAAAGGTGAACAAAAATATATCATTAAGGACATACTCAATCAATACATGCCAAAATCTTTTGTCTATAGAAAGAAGCAGGGTTTTGGGGCTCCAATAGATGGGTGGCTGGAAAATAATAAAAATAAAGAATACATTTATACAAAACTAGGCTATAAATCAAAAATCAGAAATATTCTATCTGGAGCTGCTATTGACCAATATCTAAATAATTTTTATATCCAAAACAAAAAAGACAAGCGTGCTGGACAACGCATATGGGTACTACTTTGTTTGGAAATATGGCTAAATAGTCAAGTGAGATCAACATATGAAAAATAAAACGTCACTTGATAAACTTCATATTGAATTTAAAAAGACGCACCATAAATTGTCTGAAAAAAATTGGCCCGATCAACTAAACCACTATTTAGATAAAGTGGCTGGCTTTTCTGGAAATCAAAAAGAGGAGAGAATTGTTAAGGGATGGATCGCCGGTATCTGTGAAAAGGCATATTATATTGCCGCACATAAAAAATCCAAAAACACTAGGATTGATTTTAATAAAAAAATTATAAAAATACTAAAAACAAAAAATAGTAATAAAATTATTACTAAAGCAGGGTCTATCATATGTGGCAAAAAACAGCCTAGTCTGGCAAAAAATATACTACCCACTCTTGATCGCTTTGATATAATGGAATCTTTACCAGAAATCTTTGCAGGTGGTGTAGAATCCATTATTATCGGTGGGTCCATGAGCTATATACCATTTTTGGGTATAAGAGAAGATGCAAAAAATAATGATTTTTCCGATATAGACACTGTAATAGTTGTTAATAATAATTTTTTTAAACCATCTTTTGCCAAAAATTTTTCAAAAAATAAATTATTTCCCGCTAGAGAAAAAAATGTTTTTCTGGAAAGAATAAAAATTTTTCAAAAACTTTACAAAAAAAATAAGGCTGATGTTTTTAGCCAGAGGTTTTCTATAAATGAAAAAAAATTTACTATAAGCAACCATTTTATGACTCGATCTGTATTCAAAAAGATGATGCAGACAGAATTTGAAAAAAAACGATTCCGACAAAAAAAGAATTTTGAATATATAATGCAAGACTTCCGAACTGACTATTTTGCTCATCCATGCCATGCTCGACACACCTTCAACGGCCAAAGAATAGAGTCTGTAATAAAAGCTACAAAACTAAAAAAAGGTGGTTTTATATCTAATGTACCTGGCTACATAATAAATAATGGAAAATATTACCCCGGAGTTTATCAAACAGTTATATCTCCTGCTTTTTTGGTATTTTATGATCGTAATGGCGAAACCACAAAGCTAGTAAAAGAATTTGAAAAAATATTATATAGAGAAGTAAAAAATATTAGAAAAAAAGAAACTAGCTCTACCTATGCCAAGGCACATAATCGTTATGATATATTTCCTCTAGGTAGATATGACTAAGGTCATGATTCTTATATTTCATACAAGGATTTACAAAAATACATACCATCTGATATTCTAAACATTGTGGCAATTAAATCTAAAAGTAAAAATATTGCTGCAATAAAAAAAGGAAGCGTAGAAAAGAACAATAAAATACGTGAAGAAAAAATAAATGCCTTAAAAAAATGGAAAAAAGAGCAATTTGAAAAATTGGAGAAAGACATAAACAAATTTATAAAAAACAAAAAAATAATAATAGCAACAAAGCAAAATAAAAAATGGCTTTCTGTGTCTGATATAAAAAGCTTTAAAAAAGAGATTATTAATCTCCCCCAACCATATAAAAAAGATGCTTATATAATAAAAAACGAGGAGATAAATCAAACCATAAAACCTGACGAAATAATGCGCTTAAAGGCTTACGAAAAATTATCAATGATGTTTAAAAAAGTTTATATAGCTAGCAATTTTGAAAATAAAAACAATGATTTGCCAGTTAGCTATACAATAATTGTGACCATATAAAAAATATTTTTTAAGGAAAATTTATGAAAGACAAAAAAGAAATCAAACGAGTAGTGGTAGTCACCGACTGTAAAGATGTAGCATTCAATGAAATGAGGTGGTACATATTGAAAGAATGTCAAAAAAATGGGTGGACTAATGTAGAAATTGAACTAGTGCCAGTGCATGAATTTTCTATTATCAATGCTGCCTTTATAACTAGATTGATGGGGGAACATTGCTCTCCAGGAACAGTATTGTCCTTGGTGATAAATCCTCTAAAAAATCGTTTTTCCCGTATATACGGCCGACTATCTAATGGTGTTATATTTTTTGGAGCAAACACCGGTGCTTTTGACTGGCTCTTCCAAGACTTTGATATTGAAGAATTGTATGAAATACATGACCCAGGATTTATCTCATTTGGCGGCAAACACGTTCATGCTCCAAATATAGCAAAATTGGTCATGGAGACACCTTTTTCCGAAATAGGCAAAAAATTTCCTAAAAAAGCTTTGACTAATCTAGAAATAAAAGATGGAACTGTTGTCCATATTGATAATTTTGGTTTAATAAAAATAAAAGGAAAAGCACCTAATATAAAAGACGGGACAAAAGTAAAAATATTTAAAAATGGAAAATATATTCTAGACGCGGAATACGCAGATAGAATGATGAGTAGGGACGATAAAGAGTGGATTTTATACAAAGGGAGTTCCTTGGATGGCCTGCCGGAACTGGGAACTGTCCGCTACAAGGAAGGGTGTAAAGATATAGAAGCAAAAATAGGTGATATAATAAGCTGGGATATATTAAAATAAAAAATATGCCGAAAAAATTTGAAATATACTCTAAAAAAATCTTGCTATCTACAGGAGAGTTTACCACCGAAGTCGCTATCAAAACTAAAGATAGCGTCTTTTATGGTAGCGCCCCTTTGGGTTTGACAGTTGGCCTAAAAGAAGAAGAGTGCTCAAGTACAAACTCCAAAAGTATAAAGAAAATAAACGCTATCAAAAATATATTAGAATTAAATCAAAGCAAGTTTGATGAATTGGTTGGCGAAATTTGTGATTCACAAACCAGCACGGCATTATCCCTGGCCTTTATGAAATACCAAGCTGCTATAAAAAAAATTGATGAAAAAAATATATTCAAATTCATAGCCAAACAATCAAAAATACAAGCATCCTCACCCAAAATAATCACAAACCTACTAAATGGTGGTAAGCATTCCGAAAACAGACTAGCCTTTTGTGAGTTTATGATTATACCTCAAGGTAAAAATACACAACAAAATATAAAAATAGCTTCAGAAATATATCTAGACCTCAAAAATATAATAAAAGATAATTTGGGAGATGACCAATTGTATATAGGCCGAGAAGGTGGGTTTGCTCCATTAATATCAAATGTTGAAAAAGCAATCGGCTTATTGAACAAGGCTATAAACAAAAGAAATAAAAATAAATGCCATATAGCTATAGATGTGGCTGGAAACAATTTTGCCCAAAAAAAACAAAATGAGTACATATATACGGTAAACAAAAATAAATATAACAGTGAACAACTAATAAAATACTACGATTATTTAACAAAAAAATTCCCTCTAATAAAATATCTAGAGGATCCTCTACACGAAAATGATATTGAATCATGGAAAAAAATGAATAAGTTGTTGGGTAAAAAAATACTAATAGTAGCAGATGATCTTACAAATTCTACTCTAAATTACATTGATAAATATAAAGACTGTTTTAATGCTTGTATATTAAAAGTCAATCAAGCTACTAGTATTAGCAAGCTAATGGAATCATACAAATTTTGTGTAAAAAATAAGATAAAAACTATAATATCTCATCGCAGTGGCGAAGTTGATAGCAATATAATATCACACCTGGCCAGTGGATTGGCTAGTGACTATATAAAAGCTGGGGCACCAGCTAGAGAAAGGATAGTAAAATATAATGAGTTAATAAGAATATCTGATCAAATTAAAAAATAATAATGGAAGAAAAGAAAAGACAGAAAGATTTGAAGCCGATAATAGTGATGCTATCTTATGCTCGCTCAGGGGGCACACTATTGAATAGATGCATGGGCAGTATACCAAATACACTGGTCCTATCCGAAATAAACACTGAGGCAATATGCCCAAATTCTTGCAGAACAATAAAAGAACAAGCAAAAAAATGGTATAACATAAATTTAAAATCAAAAACTTTCTTGGCCAATATAAAAGAGTTGTACAAATACTGTAACAGCCACAACAAAACATTGCTTATACGTGATTGGACTTTTGGTAGTTATGTACCTTCACAATACAATAATTTTCAACCAACAAAATCTCTAGCCACGCTAAAAATTTTATCAAAAAATTTCCCTGTCATATCCTTTGCTTTTGTCAGAGACCCTATAGACGTTTGGTTGTCACTACAAGATTCACCGCGAACATTTTATGACAAGAATCTTGAATTCTTACATGAGCTTTCAAAAAGTTTGATAGAAAACAAAATAAAAATTTTTAAATACGAAGATTTTTGTAAAGAACCCATAAAAGAAATGAAAAAAATATGTAGACATACAAAAATAAAATACAATAAATTATTTTTAGACTATAATAATTTTACAAATGTAACTGGAGATATAGATTTACCAGATGCTTCCAGAGGAATAAAGCAGGGCAAGATAACGCTTTTGCCAAGAAGAAAAACTTTTAAAAAATTTTCCAAATACATAAACTCTGAAACCAAAGCAAAAGAAATAAAGAAACTATTGAACTATAATTAAAAAATAACTAACTATACGTGCCCACCTAATACCTAGAGGTGGGCTTTTGTTTTTGTCAAAAATATTGTATAATATAAACGTCTATAAAATAAAAACATTAAAATAAAACTTAAAAATAAAAATATGTCGTTTTACGGTAAGGTTTATCCCAAAACTTGGCAAATAATAAAAAATAATTATTATTTACTATTTTTTGGACTATTTGCTTCAGTGCTAGGTTTTTTCTCTGAAGCCAATGTATTTTTGAACTTAAATGATACTCAACCTGACTTTATCAGCTCCAACATTTTGCAATGGGGCAGGGTCATGGAAACTATCTTGAGTAGCGGAGCTTCTTTGGGAACATTTTCTGGAATGCTTTCAATGCTGAGTATATTCGTTATCATGGCTATAGTAATAGTGATAACAGTTTCTTCTCAAGGCGCTCTGATACACTCTGCTTATCACAACAATCTCAAAAAATCCAAAAAAGCTGAAAGCAAAGGACAAACTTTTAAAGAAAATTTTCAAGTTGGTCTAGAAAAATTCTGGCCACTATTGGGTCTACATATAGTACACTCATTTATTACTTTCTTTTTCTTGGTTTTGATTATTGATCCTTTGATTTATTTCCTAACTACTATCAATTTTGGACCAATCATCTATTTGCTTATAGCCATCATTACCTTCTTTATACTAATACCGCTTGTAATAATAATATCTTTTGTGACTCGCTACGGTTCTGCCTATATAGTAATAAAGAATCAAAAATTGGTTGATGCCTTTTTCAATGGCTGGCTACTATTCAAAGTCAACTGGCTTGTCACCATAGAAAACGCCATATTCTTGATGCTTGTCACTATTGCCTATAGCTTCTTGCTATCCTCTGCTCTGGCTCTGATATTTGTACCAATAGTTATAGTAAGTATACTGGTATCTGCTACCAACCCTGTATTTTTCTTTATTGTCTCATCATTGGGAGCATTTTTGGCAGTTGTCATGTTGTTTGCCGGCATAGCCCTATTTGGTGCTTTCTACAATGTAGTTTGGGCCAATGTATTTATGGAATTGAGTGCACCTGGAAAAACTCAAAGCAAATTGCACAGAGTAACCAAAAAACACTTGCCTCATCTGGCCAAATAATAAAATGAAATTTAAAAACCTGAGCCAACTTTGGCTCAGGTTTTTTGATTGACTTCTAGGTCCTGTAAAAGTATAATATCTATATGGCAGAAGACAAAAATATACATATCAGCAATGATGAAACTAGCGCCAAGCTAGCTAGCAAACTATCAAATATTGCACTCAAAGAAAGAGAAAAAGAAGTAGAAGAACAAGCTGAAAAATCAGGCCTGTCTTATATTAATTTGGATAAATTTCCTATTTCACAAGATGCCATAAAAGTCATACCACGTGAACAGGCTGAGTCTCTGCAAACAATTTGTTTTTTGTATACAGGCGAAGAAATGAGACTTGGTTCTCTCAACCCAAACAATCCTCAGGTGGTCAATCTAAGCAAAGAATTGGCAGAAAAACATCACTCCAGAGTAAAAATATATCTTTTGTCACAAAATAGTTTTGATATAGCCTTCAAAATATACGAAAAAATTCCAACCATCATTACTTTTGAGGGTGTAAATATTACTGAGGAAGATCTACAAAAATATGAAGTTAAATTAAAAACCTTCCAAGATTTGCAAGGTCTTTTGAGCGAAATCAGTCTAACAGAAATGATCAATCTGATCGTTGCAGCTGGACTAAAATTTGAAGCATCTGATATACATATAGAAACAGAGGCTGAAAGTGTAAAAACACGTTTTCGTATTGATGGTATGTTGCATGATATAGCTAGCATGCCCAAAGAATCTATAGAAAAAATTGGTTCTCGTATCAAGCTTTTGGCTGGACTAAAATTAAACATTGGCAACAAACCACAAGATGGTCGTTTTACTATCCATCTAAGCAAAGAAACTGTAGAGGTCAGAGTCTCAATCATACCGACCGCCTATGGCGAAAGTATTGTCATGCGTTTGCTCAAGGCAGCGGCCGTGGGTCTAGAATTTGATAGTTTGGGTGTCAAAGGCAAATCTTTCAATGACCTCAAAGAAGAGATGGACAAGCCAAATGGTATGATCATTACCACTGGTCCTACTGGTTCTGGTAAAACAACTACTCTATACGCTATCTTGAACAAACTAAACAATCCTGATACCAAAATAATTACCCTAGAAGACCCAATTGAATACAAACTACCAGGTATAGTCCAAAGTCAAGTTGAGAGTGCTGATATGGAGGAAAGCAATGAAGAGACCACTGGTGGTATCAGAACAGTCAATCGTAGTAGCCGCTATACATTTGCCAGAGGCCTCAGAGCAATACTTAGACAAGACCCAGACATAGTCATGGTTGGTGAAATTAGAGACTTAGAAACAGCCGAAACTGCTATCAACGCTGCTTTGACTGGTCATTTGATGCTGTCCACCCTACATACCAACTCAGCTGCTGGTGCTATACCTCGTCTGTTGGCTATGGGCGTACAGGCTTTTCTTTTGGCACCATCTCTCAATGCTATAGTTGGTCAACGTTTGGTCAGAAAACTTTGCCCACATTGTAAAATAGAAGACAATACTGTAGACAACAAAACCATGACTACAGTCATGAATTCCTTAAATGAAATCGCTCCAGAATCTGGACACAAGCCAAATGATTTGGTCAATCTCAAGTTTTATACCTCCAAAGGTTGTGAAAAGTGTCACGGTCTAGGGTATAAGGGAAGAATTGGTCTTTATGAAATATTTACCATGTCCCAAAAAGTAGAGCAAATGATTTTGTCTGGTACTATTTCCAAATATGAACTTGAAAAACAAGCCATCAAAGACGGCATGATAACCATGCTGCAAGATGGCTTACTCAAAGCTCTAGATGGTGTCACATCTATAGAAGAAGTGTTTAGAGAAGTAAAAGATTAAAACAAATCCCCCGCTCAGCGGGGGATTTTTTATTTGAGTTTATTCTTAGCTTCAGTCAATCTTTTTTTGGTATCAGCTACTACTTGAGGTGGCGCGTTGTCTGTAAAGTTTTTGTTATTCAGTTTTGCTTCAGTAGCTTTGATATACTTTTCTAAGTCTGATCTTTCTTTATCAGACAATTCTTTTACAAGGTTTATTTTTCCTTTAGTCTTACCGATAGTAAAACTTTTGGCCTTGGGCAGGCTGTCTACCAATGTCACTCTAGATAGCTGAGCAACTACTGCCAAATCTTCTTTACTAAAAATCTTGCTCTCCAGATAACAATTGGGCAAATCTTTTGGAGGAATTTTATTTTCAGCTTTCAAATTTCTAATTTTAATAACTAACTTTTGTAAATCAGAAAAATTTTCCAAAGATTTTTTATCTACCTTGCCTGTTTTTGGCCAAGATTTGACCATCAACATTTCTTTGGTATCAAATTGTTGCCACAACAACTCTGTCACAAAAGGTGTGAAAGGATGCCAAAGAATAAGTAGGCGTTCCAAAATATACAGCAAAATTTGATCTTTGTTTTTTTCTATTTTAGAAATTTCCAAATACCAATCAGCCAATTTGTTCCAAGTAAAATCATACAACTTTTCACCAGCTGCAGAAAATCTGAATTCTGCCAAATCCACATCCACCTCTTTTGCCAAGTTGTTGAATTCCGACAAAATCCATTTGTCAGCCAATGTTTTTGCTTTGGGTTCTGTTTTTATACTTTTTGGCTTGTCTACACTAGAAAATATAAAACGTGAAATATTCCAAAGCTTATTTACAAAATTGCGATAGCCAGCAATCTTTTCTTCGTAGAGCTTGAGGTCAGAGCCTGGAGCTGAACCAATGATAAGAGATAATCTCAAAGCATCTGTACCAAACTTTTGGCTCATTTCTATAGGGTCAATGCCATTGCCCAAAGATTTGGACATCTTTTTGCCTGCTTTGTCACGAATCATACCGTGAAGATAGACTGTTTCAAATGGCTTTTGATCCAACAAATACTCTGTCATCAATATCATCCGAGCTACCCAGAAAAAGATGATATCGTAGCCTGTTTCCATGACTGTTGTGGGATGAAAAGTGTCTAAATCTGATTTCTTACTATAAATATATCTATAAACCCAAAGATCAGAATTTATCGTTACATCCATGTCTGGATAATATTTAGCAATTCTTTTCCTAAACTCCTCTATGCTTTTATACTCCCCCTGACCAGGCTCACTTAGGTCTAGGTCTTTCATCTTTATCTTCTTTACCTCTGTTATCCTTATGAAACCAAAGCTTTTTTTGGTTTGCGTATTTTCCACAATACAAGTTTCACCAACAGATAATTCTTTTTCTGATAGTCTATGAGTTATCGTTTTTTCACCATTTTTTACTTTCTCAACCAGGCTCTTGTTAAAGCCAATTTTATTTTTTATCGGCCAACCCAAAGTAGAAAAAGTCCACAGGGCTGATGAAAACCAAGTATCCAAGGTGTCTTCATCCTGAATCCAGCCTTTTCCTTTTGGCTTGTCGTGGCCTACATATATTTCCTCGCTTTTTTTATCAAGATCATACTCCTTGGCTCCCAAGGCAGCATGTGTGCTCAAAAATTCTTCTGTAAAATCAGCGCCATTGAAAATAATCTCAAAAACCTTCCAAACACCACTATGACTAACTACAGCAATTTTCTTGTTTTTATATTTAGAAGATATATCATCCAAAAATAATTGCACCCTATCTCTTACATCTTGATAGGTTTCGCCATTGGGAAACCCTTTTGCTCTGTACTTATTTATCATAAGACTAGATTTGTCTGTCATATCACCAAAGTCAACTTCCCGTAACCTCTTGTCACTAATTATCTTTTTTCCTGGAAATAATATTTCTGCTGTTTGTTTGGCTCTAGATAAATCAGAAGAAAAAATAATATCAAAATCATCTGGATTTATTTCTCCAGCAATCTTTTTGGCTTGTTCTACACCTTTTTCTGTAAGCTTATAATCTTTGTGTCCTGCGCCAACTTTGAGAGCATTGGCCTCTGACTGTGTGTGTCTAAAGAGTGTGAGCTTTATATCTGTGTCACTCTTTTTGTACCAAACAGGTATTCTGTGTCCCCACCAAATCTGACGAGAAATACACCAATCATGTAGATTGTCCATCCAATGATAATATGTTTTGGCAAATCTATCTGGCAATATTTTTATCTCGCCTGACTTTACTGTTTGGGTGGCTAGTTGTTTTAGGGTTTTGTTTCGACCAGGTATTTTTTTGTTTACTCTGACAAACCATTGTTCAGATGTCAGTGGCTCTATCGGTGTATCACAACGATAACAAATAGAAAGATTATTTTTGTAATCCTCTACTTTTACTATCTGGTCAGCTGCTTCTAGATCTTTTACAAAAACCTTTCTAGCAGACAAGGTATCCATACCTTTGTATTTGCCACCAGAAGAGAGCAATTTACCATCTTCGCCAATGAGCTTGATTATTTCCAAACCATTTTTTTGTGCAAATTCAAAGTCCACTGCACTATGAGCTGGAGTCACACCTACAGCACCACTACCAAACTTGGGATCAACCGCTTTGTCAGAAAATACTTTTACTTTTATGTTGTGACCGGCTAGATCAATGTCCAGTGTCTGACCAATATATTTTTTGTATTTTTTGTCACTAGGATGGACAGCTACACCTGTATCAGCCAATTTTGTCTCGGGTCTGGTGGTGGCAATAGTAAATGGTCCATACTTGATATAATACAATTTTGCATCTTGCTCCTCATACTCTACTTCATCGTCTGCTAAGGTAGAAGCACAGCGTGGACACCAATTGACTATACGATAATCACGCTCTATCAAGCCATCATTGTACATTCTGACAAAAGCTTCTGAAACAGCCTGGGACAATCCTTTGTCAAAAGTATAACGCTCTCTGGACCAATCACAACTAGAACCCATCTTGCGAGTTTGGTTTCTGATAGTATCTTGTGAACCAGCTACATAATCTCTGACGCGAGCCAAAAACTTTTCTCTACCCAACTCTTCTCTACTACTACCTTCTTTTGCCAATATCTTTTCTACTTTGGTTTGAGTAGCAATAGCTGCATGATCAGTGCCTGGTACCCACAGGGCCTTTCTACCCTTGAGTCTATGATAACGAATCATCAGATCCTCATAAGCCAAGGCAGAAGCATGACCTAAGTGAAGAATACCAGTTGCATTTGGCGGTGGCATAGAAATGACAAAAGGTTTTCCTTTAGCTTTGAGATTGTCGGGATTAAAAAATCCAGACTCCTCCCAAGTAGCATATATATCATCTTCGTATTTTTGCGGCTCATAGGCCTTTTCCAATTCTTGTTTCATATTTTTACTTAAAAAATAAAAACGCATCACTGCGTTTAAGGGCCCCTAAAAGGGACGGTACCACCTTAATTGGTTCTTCGTTTTGACGCTATAACGGGCGTACCCCGATAGGCTCTACTTGCCAAAAGGCTTTCTTCCTATAGCTCCTCAAGTGACACAATCTTGAGTAAACGCTTTTTGTAAATTGTAATATAACAATAATATAATTTGACTTTTTAGTCAATTTCAAACAAACGAGACTCCTCGCCTGTGCTTTTGATATTTATTCTAATAATATTGTCTGGCAAATTTTTGATTTTGTCGGCCCATTCTATTACTACTAGATTGTTTTCATCCTCAATGTATTCGGACAAACCAATATCAGCCAAATCTTCCTTACCCTCCAAGCGATAACAGTCAACATGAACCAATTTTTTGATAGACTCATGCTTGGTATTGTAGACTTTCATCAAAACAAAAGTCGGACTAGTGACATTATCTTCTACTCCCAGAGACTCCGCCAAAGCTTTGACAAAAACTGTCTTGCCGGCTCCTAAATTTCCTACCAAAGCAATCAATTGTCCAGGTTTTACTTTTGTCAAAATATCCTGAGCAATACCCTTGGTATCATTTATATTTTTACTTTCTATTTTTTCCATCTTAACATTATACAACAAATTATAAATATCTAAAACAAAATCTCAAATTATACTTCCCGCCTCGACTCGCTAAGCTAGTCGACGCGAGGCAGGTATTTTTTTACTAATTGCCAATTGGCTTGTGGCTCCAAAGAGAATATATCTTTACCCTTTAGCAATTCAGCTTGTTTGTTTTTTATTTTATAGTAAGCAGCCGCGGCAATCATAGCAGCATTGTCGCCAGTAAACTTCAATTCTGGATAAAAGAAGGGTAGATTCATTTTTTTGGCTTCTTTGTCCAGTGCTTTTTTAAGGGCCGTATTGGCAGAAACACCTCCTGATAGCATAATTGATTTTACCTCAAACTCCTGGGCAGCCTTACTGGCTTTTTTGACCAAAACATCTATGACTGCTTGCTGGAAAGAAGCACACATATTGACTACGTCTTTTTTATCAATACTTTTCTGTTTTTCCAAAGAATAAAGTACAGCTGTTTTGAGTCCAGAAAAAGAAAAACCATAATCTTTGTTGTCTATCATTGGACGAGGTAGTTTGTAAGTATCTGACTTGCCCTGCTCTGCTAGCTGAGAAACTATCGGCCCTCCCGGATATCCCAGCTCCATTAGCTTGGCCACCTTATCATAAGCTTCGCCAACTGCATCGTCTACAGTCTGGCCTATCAATTGATAATCCCCATGACCTTTCATCAAAATAATCTCTGTATGCCCACCTGATACTACCAAAACCAAAGCTGGAAAATGTTTTGCTTCTATCTTGTTGCTTAGCCAACTAGAATATATATGACCTTCTATGTGATTGACTGGCAAAAGTTGCAAATTGTGAGCATAGGCCAAGGCCTTGGCTGTGGTCATGCCCAAAATAAGAGAAGTAATCAAGCCAGGGCCTGAAGTAACGGCAATATAATCTATGTCTGAAATTTTGTCCTTGCCCAAAGTACTATCTATAAGTGGCATCATGGTTTGTAGATGTTTGCGAGCAGCTACTTCTGGTACTACCCCACCAAATTTTTTGTGAATATCTATCTGAGAGTAAACAGCGTTTTTTTCCAAAAGCAAATCACCGCCTTTGTCTGACAAGACACAAATAGCTGTTTCATCGCATGATGTTTCTATGGCTAATATTCTCATAGTATTATTATAGCAGAAATATCAGATTAAAATAAAAAACCGGCCGAGTCAAGCCCAACCGGAAGAATTGTTGTATCTAGTGTCCGCCGCCCATGATGCCGGTAGCCTTGAGAATGCCGACCACAAGTTGGCCGATACCTTCACCGACAATGCCGGCAGCCGCCATACTTCCAAGGACGTTGTCCTTGAAATTGAACACCTTGGGTAGCAACCAGCAGAGCACAACTGCTCCGATAAAGAAGGAAAAGTCGTAGAAGATCGGCAGGATCATAGCAATGGTGATGCCCATGGAATTGGGCCAGAAACGCCAGGAGGTGCTGTAGGCAGCCTTGGCATCGACTTCTCTCCAGCCATCATCGACGCGCATCTGAGCCAATCTGGCGGACTCCTTGATCGCCTTGATTGCCCTCCAATCCAAGATTGCCAGAATGATGCCGGCGATACCACCAATCCACATGGCCTCGATGGCAAAAGGCGGGAACTGTGCCTGCCCACTGAGTACTTCAGCCATGGCATGCCAGGCCGTAGCAATCGGAGCTGGGAGAGCATCCAGAGAATCACCGCCGATGTCGTAGGTGTTGCTGATCAACTTGTAGACCAGCCCACAGACAAAGGCCACTGGGATCAACACCAGACCCTGGAGAGTCACCTGTACCTTAGCCGGCGTCTTGAAATGCCGACCGAAGTAAGAATCACTGACCAAGATGCCAGTCTGTAGGATAGCGCCGGCTGTGATGCCGGCCGCCAGCAGACTGATGGTGACATCGTTGATGCCCATGCCGGCGAAAACGCCGATCAGAAGCACGCCCATGATCCGAACCGGATTGAAAGCACTCTCCCCGTAAGCTCGAGAAGCCACCAAGTTGAAGATCATGGCACCGATCACCAGACCGACAATAGCCATCTTGACCGGGATGTCGAAGACCAAGCTCAGCACCAGAGTTGAAAACGCGAAGGAGAGAATCATGAGCAGGGTCAGGGTCTTGCCGGAGACGATCTGATCAGCTGGATCGATCCGACCACCAGATCCAGGACTCAGCGACTTGAAAGCGTTGATCACGCTCTTGCCGTTGATGACCAATCCGGTCAAGCCAGAAGTGACCAGAGCCATGACACCAGGCCAGATGTACTTGTGCGGCATGATCTTGATTGCGCCCTCGGGAATTTTGCTGGCATTGTATACGAAGAACTGTGTCGCTCCGTCGGGAGTCTTGAGTTCCCAAGGCATGTAGGGTCCGATGAGTATGAGGATGATGCCGCCGATCAAGAAACCAAAGCCCATACGGACTCCCACCAAATAGCCGGCACCGAAAACAAAGGGTGCCCAGGCAATACCGGTGCCGAAGGCAGCCAGACCGAAGGCGGTAACGAAGCTGTACTCAGGGAACCAGGGCACGCCAGCCGAGAAGAAAATGTACAGGAAGGAGAAGATCGAGAAGAAAGCCAGGGTTCTGGTCTGCATGACGTCCTCGGAACCAATGACCGAGTCCATGGCGTTGATCACCACCCGACCGGTAGGCCAGGGAAGGGGTTCCTTGACGACGAAGAGCTGTCGCATAGGGATGGCGAAGACTAGGCCCAGCGAACAGACGGCCAGAATGAAGAGAGTGGCTTCCCACCAGAGCAGGGTGCGACCTGCCATCTCCAAAGCAGCGAAGAAGTTAGCCAAGAAAGCCAGGGTAGCGCCGGCAGAGCCGATGGTGGCGACCACCACGGCCTCGGCCCGCAACTTGTCAGGCGCAGCCTTGGTACCACGGATCATGGCGAAGATCAACATACTCAGGACAGCAGCCTCCTCGATGATACCGATCTTCAGGGTCAGGAAACTATTGACCGAACACATGATCAGCGCACAGAGAAATCCGAGCGCAATACTGAGAGGGGTCACTCCTTGATACTTCACGACACAACCTCCTGAAACGGTTAGGGTTTGGACTAACTTTACTCATCTATTACAATTTATGCGTGTTTTACACGCTAGATACACAATATTTTCAAAAAACGAAACATACACTACCTTAGCAAAATGGCTAAAATAGGTCAATATTTATATATTTTGACTTATGATGAAATATAATATAAGGTCTAGTTAAGTTCATTCCACGGTCAGAAATGGCCAAAATCGAAGGGAGGTGAAATGTTTATCATCAAGGGCCAAATGATAAGGTCACGAGGTTTGACCTTGTGGGACAACGGTGAGTTCACTGCTCATTCCAAGCAACGGATCGACAACCCCACGATATGGCAAAATACTTTGACACCTTTTAACAGCTCGATGAGCACCAGTATCCAAGATACCGATCTCATTTTCATACAAAAGGGTACTGCCTGTGTCCAGCACAATGACGAAAAAGAAATCGTTCCTGCCGGATCTCTAATCATCATGCCAAGCGGTGAGCGCTGCATCATCGAAGCCGATGTAGGCGACAAAAAACGTGAAGACGAAGGTGTAGACTCCATCGAAGCAGTGTTGGTCACCATCGTACGCTGGCCATTTTCTCCCAAATAAAAAAATCCTCTAGCTTTGCTAGAGGTGTTTTATTTTTTTATAGTTTCTTCGTAATCAGAAAAATATTTATTTATATCTTTGAGGTCAAATTCTCTCAAAATACTTTCTTTGGGCTCACGCTCAAGCAAAAACATAAAAGACGACAATATCAATTGACCTGGGGTCAGAGTTTTTTGGGTCAGCTCTTGCCAATAATCACGCTCCAAGCTGACTCTATGGCTAGTTTTGTCTTTGTTGCCTACTTCAACTACAAACAAATACTTGCCAGCCTCTGTTTTTTGTTCTTTTATCTCTATGTTGTCCATAATACAATAATATAGTAATCTTGATTTAAGTATATATATTGTAATATGGCTAGAAAAAAATTACAAAGATTTGCCGAAATAGACAAACTGCCAAATGTAGCCCAGGCCGGTGATCTTGATATTAAAGAAAAAATAAAAAAATTTGTAACCGACGCTCCCCTTGTGCTAGAGCTAGCTTGCGGTAGAGGAGAATACACCACTTCTATGGCCAAACTTTTTCCTGATAAACAATTTATCGGTATAGACATTCAAGGCGAAAGAATCTGGTACGGAGCCAAAGAAGCTAAAGAACAAAGGTTGAAAAATGTCTTGTTTTTACGAATACAGGTAGAAAACTTGGAAGAATACTTTGGCAAACGTTCTATAGATGAAATTTGGATTACTTTTCCCGATCCATATCCACGCAAAAAACAAATCAAAAAAAGGCTAACTTCACCTAGATTTTTACAACTATATAAAGACTTATTAAAAAAAGAAGGTTCAGTTAATCTCAAAACAGATGATCTCAATTTATTTGTTTATTCAAAAGAGAGTACAAATGATTTTGGCACCAAAATAATAGAAGAAATAGAAGACATTTATAAAAAAAGGCCAAAAAATAAGTTACTTTATATAAAAACTTATTTTGAAAAAAAACATATCAGGGCCAAAAAAACCATAAACTACCTAAAATTCAAATTTAAATAAGCTTTACTCTAAACATTGACATTTTTCATAAAATATGGTATAATCCCTTATTAGCTTAATATTAGCTTAAATTTATGAAAAATTGGCTAAAAATCATCTTAATTACCTTTATTTTCCTTGGTTTACTGGGCTATGCCTACCCAATCAAGGCTGAGTCTGTTGTTATCTCAAACATCAGTGTTTATGATATTGAAAATGGCAAAGGTAAGATAAAGTGGACCACAAATGTACCTACCAAAGGTATACTCTATTATGGTGATGATCCACAAAATCTAGATCGTTTTTTTACCTATAATATTTATGATCGTTATCATACTGCCAATATAAATGGTCTAGATATAGACAAAACCTACTATTACAAAATATTGGCCAACGATAAAAACCAAAATGGCTCAGAAACTTTTCTATTGAACTTTTCTACCAGAAATATGCCTGATACCATTAGTCCTAGATTCACAAAAAGAGAAGTAGTCCAGGCTACTGGAGATGCTATTGCTCTATATTGGAAGACCAACGAAAAAACAACTGCTATCATATACTATGGTTTTGATAGAGACGAACTAGATAAGAGAGTTGGTGTTGGTGGATTGCTTGAAGAACATGAATTTGTAGTACGCAATCTAGAATACAATGCCAAGTATTTTATGAAAATAGTTGCCTCTGACAGACACGGCAATATCAAGGGTTCTGATATATTTATAGTCCACACCACTGATAGGACTGATATAAATGATTATAGAATCTATGACCTAGAACCTACAAATTATGATCCTGACTTAGTTTTTTCAGACACTGTTACTCTAAAATTCAAAACAAATTTTGCTGCCAGATCATACATGGTTTATGGCGAATACCCTGGTCGCTATCATACTAGAGTAGATATCAACAAGACTAGACGTAATCAAAATCATCAAATCACTTTGATGAACTTAAAATCAAATACCAACTATTATTATAAAATAGTCACTTATGACAATATCTATGGGCGCACTCTACAAAGTGATGAAATGTCTTTTCTGACCCTACCAGAACAAACACAAATGGTATTGGGTACCAAGATAATTTCCAATGATATAGATAGTGATGCCGATGGATTGTCAGATAGCTACGAAATGGACTTGGGCACAAACCCAAATCATTATGACTCAGATGGCGATGGCTATGACGATGGTACCGAAATAGCAAATGGCTACGACCCTCTTGGTCCTGGCAAGCTTGGTACCTTTGCCTATGGCAAAGCCAGAATAGCAAATGATGTAGAGCAAGCTAGAGCTAGAGAGCTCAAAGTGGCTTTGGAAAAAGAATTGGGCAGACCACTCAATATCAGCATTGATCATTGGTACACAGTGGTCAATTCATATATCTATGGCGAATACCCAGTCCATGCTATTGCCCAAGCTCTAAAGTATAGTGGCAAGACTGTCCACCCTACTATTGGTTGGCAAGCTTGGAAAAACACTGCTGACTACCAAAATTATATCAATAAATAATATCAACTAAAAAACCTCCCTGCTTAGGGGAGGTTTTTTTATTTATCAAATTTTAACCAAACATCAACCACTCTGGCTTAAACAGCAAGAGTAGACCAATAATTATCATCAAAGCCCCGCCAATCAAATTGGAAAAACGAGAATATTTGGTAGACACGCCAGTCATTTTCAAAGTCACCATAGCAATAATAAATATAAGCAAATCGTCTATCATGAAAAAGAAAATATACAAAAGTATATAGGCATAATACTGCCAGGTAGCCAAATCATTTAAGACCAACAGTTGAGTATAAACTGCTGGCAAACCAGCTGAACAAATTGCTTCAACTAGGTTGACAGCAAAAGCCAAGGCTATAATGCCCACAAAAGCTAGCCAAAAATTCTTTTTCTGAGTTATTTCTTTGAGACGATCAAACACTCTGCGACGTTTTTCGTCACCAGTTACTTCACAACCAGCATCGGGATTTTTGAAATACTTTTTGAGATTCCAAGCACCTCCACCCAGAGCAACTAAACCTATTAAAATTCTAATCCAAATTATAAAACCTAATAACAAAATCAAATTAAGCCAAGCAGCCATAAATAAAAAGTAAACTGCCGCTGATGCTACAATGAAAGTCACACCCAAAACCCACATCCTTCTTCTATCCTTCATACCCAAAAGTAAACTGATCAAAAATAATAGCGTCCACATGGCGCAAGGGTTGAATCCATCCAAAATACCTATAATGATTGTAATAATAGGCAACGACATAGTCTTGGTATCAATTTGACCAAAAAGCGGCAAATCTATCTTGCTTTTATCTTTGGCTGGCGGTCCATCTACGCCCAATATATCCAAAATAGCTGCTTCTATATCAGAACCAGTAGTTTCATCACTCAAATAACCTACAAAATACTCCTCACCTACAACAGTAAACGGAACACCTTTGATATCTACCCCAAGATCTTTACCAAACTGCTGAAGAAGTTTGATGTTTTCTGGCTCACGACTTATTTCATAGCGCTTGATTTCCAAATAATCTCCATATTTTTCCTCAATGCCTTCCAAGAAAATCTCTTCTTTGGCGCAGTGAGGACAGCCTATCTGCCAGAAGAAATGAAGCTCTTCTTTTTCTTCGGCCATAGCAAAGCTGGGCCACAATACAATGGCCATAAAAAATATGGCGGCTATTAACTTTTTATATATAGACATAAATATTTATTAATTGTCTTTGTATTTTTTCAAAAGTTCTAATATGTCCTTTTTGTCCTTTTCACCTTTCAAGCGAGTCAGCTCTTTGCCGTCTTTATCCAAAAATATAAAAACCGGCAAAACATTTCCTACTTCATATTCTTTGACCTTGTCCATGTTGTCATCATATTCAAAATATTCTGTTTCCAGCCAAGAATTTTCCTTTTCTATTTCAGCCCAACGTGGCTTCATGATGAGACAGCCCGGACACCAGACTGCTCCAAATTTTAACACCTTCATAATTATTTATCAATTATTTTTATAGCTTTGCCCAAAACCAAAGCCTGGCTTATTTTTTTATAAGCCGAGCTAAGGATGCGTTGAAAGGTGCTCTGCGAAGTTTTCATTTTTTTGGCACAATCAACCTGATTGTTACCTTCAATGTTTTTTAGACGCAAAGCCTCCAACTCTTCTTGAGTGAGTTCTACCTCTTCCAAAGTACTCATTGGTATGGATTTTGGTTTGAAATACCTGGCCTTTGGTTTGATTTTTACACAACGATTGAGCTTTGGTCGACCCAATCTGTATCTAGATCTCATGAATATATTCTACAATATTTTCAAATAATTACCAACTATTTGGTATTTTGACTTCTACGACCAACACCACGCCCCATGCCGCGACCAACACCTCTAGTAGACTCTTTCTTATCTCCTGAACAATTACCCATACCACGTCCTGTTTTTGGACCCTTGCCTTCTGGGCCTGTTCCATCTCTATTTGGCATATTTCCACCCCCTTTCATAAATATTAATGTTTATATTATGAATATATACCCATAATAACATTTTGTCAAGAGCTATTTTACCCCAATAAAAATCTATGGTATATTACTTTTATAATCATTATATACATACAAATTATGGGATTTTTGGATAATCTAGACTGGCGTTTTGCCACCAAGGAATTTGACCCCGAAAAACCAGTCTCAAAAGAACAATTGGAAAAAGTACTGGCAGCCATTCGGCTAGCCCCTACTTCATATGGTCTACAACCTTTTCACGTATATGTAATAGAAGATATGAAGATAAAAAAGGGTATAAAAACAAATGCCTTTTTACAAAAACAAATGGATACTGCTTCTTATCTTTTGGTTTTTTGCGCTCGAGTAGACAAAGATGACATGAAACAAAGAGTTGATGAATATATCAATCTACTTGCTGGTGAAGACAAGCTAAAAAAGGTAAAATTAGAACCTGCTCGTTTAGCTAGAAAAGCATCTATTCAAAGTAAATCAGCAGAAGAGTTTGCTACCTGGGCTATGAAGCAGTGCTATATTGCTCTAGGCTTTGGTCTAGCTGCTTGTGCTGAACTAAAAATAGACTCTTGTCCTATGGAAGGATTCAGCAAAGAGGCAATAGACAGGGTATTGGAGCTACCAGAGAGTCTCAAGTCAACTGTGATACTAGCAATTGGCAATCGCAAGGAAGGTCCAAAAAATCCAAAAGTTAGATTTTCCAATGACGAATTATTTACTCATATTTAATAAATATAAATAATTAAAAAACATATGAAAAAAATATTATTTTCATTTATAGCTCTAGCTATGGCCCTACCAAACATAGGTTTGGCCAATGAGCTCAATGACCCAGATATTGATTGCCCGGCTAGCTCTAGCTACACCGTGCCTTTGGTTTCTGTAGAAGAACAAGACGACGGTGTGTTGGTTTCATGGGATAAGATATCTGACCAATATTTTGTCGGATACAAAGTAGTAATCTCAGAAGATGACTCTACTCCATCCTATCCAAGCAATGGTTATCTCAAATATATCACTGATGCCAACGTTACTTCTCTTTTGGTAGACAATTCTACTGCTTATATAAATGGTGATTTTGGTTCATACTTAGAAGATGGTGAAGATTATTACTTTTCTGTCACTGCTCTTTATAAATGCAATAACGATCGTAGCGAAATAGCTGGCAATGTAGTAGAAGCAAGCTATAATGGTCAAAGTAATGATAGCGACGATGACAGTGATCATGAAGATGGCGATAGCGATGACAGTGATGTAGATGGCGATGAAGATTCATCAGACGATGATACATCAAATGTGGCTCCGCCTACTCCAGAAGTATCACTTACTTCAAATGAAGATGGTGTTTTGCTTTCTTGGAAAAAAATCGATGATGATCGTTTTTCTGGATACAAAATAGTAGCTTCAAAAAACAACAGTAAACCAGCTTATCCAAATGACGGTTATCTCAAATATATTACCGATGATGACACTACAGCATATTTGATAGACAATTCAAGTGCCTATAGAAATGGCGACTTTGGTTCATACTTCAAGGTTGATGAAAATTATTATTTCTCAATCACCGCTTTATACAGTGGCTACAAAGTAGCTGGCAATGTAGTAGAAGCTACTTATGAAGGTCCAGAGACAAATGAAAATACCAAACCAATTACAGTAGACCCTATAGTAAAAATGGAGGAAAGGGCTCGCAAGCTAAATGGTGATGAGCTAGGTGATATTTTGTCAGAACTACAAAAACTGCGAGATATTGTCCAAGAACAACAAAACGAAATTAAATATTTACGTAGCTTGGTAAATGACATGAGTGCCGTCAACCAAAAAGTACTAGATGCCCTCAGTCAATTCATCACTTATGGTGTAGATGAAAATACCGAAAAACTTGGTGAGGGTGAAAGAGCAGCTGTGATTCATTCATACAAGGCTGCCTATGATAAGTTGCCTGAAAGCGATGATGAGATGGCAGACGCTATTAAAATAGCCAATGGTCGTTGGCCAAGCCAAACCAACGAACAAGCCGAGGTTCGTGCTAAGACAGAATTTAGAAAAATATATCTTCGTGAAGCAGATATGAGTAATCCAAATGACAATGCTGCTGTAACTATCATGGCCTATGGTCTACGCCAAAGAGCAGAAAATAGAAACCTAGATAGCGAAAGACAGGGCATCAAAACTTGCCAATATATCTACGGTCACACTCCCCAAACAACAGAAGAGTGGAATGCCATGCAAGCCATCACCTATTCTGGGGCTACTCGATAAAAATTTAAGACAAAACAAAAAACGCTCATCCTAAGACGGGCGTTTTTTGTTTTTAGTTTGAAATTAAACTTTTTTAACTTGAGTAGCGGCTGGGCCTTTTGGAGTGTCAGACACTTCAAATTCTACAGCGTCGCCTTCTCTAAGTTCATCAAAGTTTGCATCAACCAACTCATTGGCGTGAAAGAAAAAATCTTTGTCGCCTTCTTGTGGAGTAATAAATCCAAAGTTTTTGTCGGTCAATTTCTTGATTGTTCCTTGCATGAAATAGAAATATAAAACGAATTAATAAATAATAGTAACTTCGAAATTCGACTTACATTTCTACTCTTACTATACCATTGAACAATAAATTATTGTTCGCCAGTATAATAGCACAAAGCAGTATAAATGTCAATGACCCAACAAAAAAGACCTATCAATACGATAAGTCGCTTTTGGTGACCCCACGGGGAATCGAACCCCGGTTGCCAGGATGAAAACCTGGTGTCCTAACCACTAGACGATGGGGCCGTGATTAAGAACGTCAGTATAATACAACAAAAACTACAAAACGTCAAGGATTAATTACGCTTTTCCCTTTTAAACCCTAGCCAAAGTACAATTAACAGCAAAATGCCTATAGCTATATAAACTATGATGTTATCAAGTTTATTTAAAACTGTATCCGAATCCTGAGCATTATATTTTTGCCAACCATTATCTATAGAACCAAATTGTGAACTTGGCTGATTGTTGCTTGCAACTGAGGTCGGACAAGCATGGCTTGGCCCCTTTGTAATATCATTCTCCAAATTATTTATTATTTGCTGGGAGCCTAGATAATACTTGTCAGTCATAAATAGTACTGGCACTCCTCCTCCACTAATTTGATGTTTATTCAAAAACTGATTAAACATTTTTTTATTCTCCTGATCGTGCCAGACTTCATATTTGTGTATCTGTACATTGGGATATTTTGCTTCCAGGCTTTCTAGGACTGTTGCAGTCTCCTGACAAAGAGAGCATTCTTCGCTATAAAAATAAAAAAAACAAGAATCTGGGGCTGCCAAACTAATCAATGGCAAAAACAAAAAAATTACTGGAAACAAAAATTTAAAAAATTTCATTACATTAAAATTTATTTTTCTTTATCCTAAATATATAACCAAGATAATTAAAAAGTGGGTGCAAAATAATAGCCAATGCTATTGCTGCCAATATGTCTATCCAAGGTATAGAAATATAAAAATAACTAAAAATTGCGGCTCCTATTATAAAATCAATTTGATCCCAAGGAAACCAAGCCTTACCCGGAGCAATACCTACTCGTCTTTTGACAAAACTCCGAACTAGGTCACCAAACAAGGCACCAAAGCCCATCAAAAATCCTAAGTACCAAATATTGATGCTATTATAATCTACTATAGCATAAGCTGGATTTATATTATAAATATATCTTTGT
>PKTI01000006.1 GCA_002869235.1 Candidatus Parcubacteria bacterium | reverse complement strand
CTTCACCAATACGCTTGGCTGGATCAACCGCTACAAAGGTAGCAGCAGCTAGCAAGGCAATGATAGCTATGACAATAATAAGCTCAATTAAAGTAAATCCTTTTTGTTTCATATGTATAAAATTAATAATTTTCTCAACTAAAGTATAGCAATTTTCACCAAGTATGACAAAATAGCAGATATCCACAGTATAGCATTTTTTGCCAAAAAAACCAAGATTATAAATTGGAAATTAAAATAGTAAATTTTACATTATACACTTGACTATTGGCATCGTAACCTTGAAAAGTATAAAAAATACTGTCAAAAAACTTGCTTTGATCAAAATCCTCAATACCAAATTCCAATAATTTTGGCTTCAAGATAGCCAAAACTTTATCTTTTGGCACTGCCAAAAGAGTATAATTGTCCTTTATGGTCATAGTATCACCTGGCTCATACTCTTCTATAGTAGGCGTCAAGCTCAAAGTTGTAGAATTGGATACTACTGGTAATATCAAATAACCTTCTTTTTGGTATTTTATATTTACTTGAGACAAAACCTCTTCATTTATCTTGGTACCAGCAAAAACACGTAAATCAGCAAAAGACATATCTGGATCAGAAAATTGTTTGCTTATGACTAGATTATAGTATTCTGCCAAAATAAAATTTTCTTCACCGCCATTTGGACTTATACCTACAACAAAGTCATAGCTGACTTGCTCTGGCACTTCTTTTATTGGAACAATTTCTTGTGGCTGTGAATTATTAGTATTATTTTCTGTTACCGATTGATTGGCATTTATAGGAGCTGCATTTTCACTAGGTGGCAAAATCTTATCCTTGAAAATCAAAAGTAAAATAAACAAAATCAAAACTACTGTAAAAATTATAAAAAGTTTATTACCAAAAATTTCCTTCAACTTTGAAGTCAAGGGCCCTAAGTCAATTTTTTTATGAGGTTTTTTGGGCTTACTATCAACCGCATCTTCTGACTTGGTATTTTTTTTATGAGGTTTTTTGGAACTCAATTTTTTCAACAAATTGTCAGTCAAAAAATTCAAATCTAATTTTTTGTCAGAAAGCTTGGCTAAACCCAAAACATTTATAAAAGTAGTAGAATCTACAAAATCAGGTAAATTTTCATGAGCTATAAAGGGCTCACCAACAATTGCTGTCAAAGCCAAATTGTCACCAAAATATGAAGCCGCACCCTTCATTTGAGCCAAACCACCAATCAAAATCACTTGCTCTATTTTTTCATTATTAGTTTCTTGATAATAAGCAAGGAATCTTTTTATCTCATCTACCAAAGGCTGTAACTGTCCTTGGATAATAAGCATTGTTTCGCCATCACCATCAGGTGTCAAGCCAATGGTCTTCATTTTTTCTTCAGCCTGAGTATATGGAATTTCCAATTTTTGGGCTATAGATCTAGTCACCTTATCGCCACCTATATCAATATTGATACTATGCCTGATACCATTTTTGTCAAAAATAGTAGCAATAGTAGTCCTAGAGCCAATATCAAGCATCAAAGACATCTTTTTCTCCAACTTCGCATCTAAGCCAGCAAAAGAGCTGAGAGATTCTGGTACTATGCCCACCACTTCCATGCCAAGGTCATTGAATATTCTCAAAAAATCATTGACTATTTCTAGCTCAGCAGCTGCATACAAAACCTGCTTTTTGTCTCCTATATCAGGTAAAATTTTTGTAGCCGGAATAAGCTTATCAAAAGACTCTGGTATTTGCTCCTCTGCTTTATGCTGGATTGCTTCATCAAGATTTTTGCCCTTTATGTTCTTTGGTAGATAAATAACCTTGGTAAAAACTTTTGACTCTGGAATAGACAAAAATACTTTTTTGGACTGAATTGGCCCTGGTTTGGCGTTAACCAAAAGTCCCTTGATGGCTTCTTTCAGTTTTTCAAAATCCAATATTTTGCCGTCTTCTACTATGTCTGGTGACAAACGATAACGAGAAAATGCTTCTACCACAAAATTGCCCTTTTTCTTGTCGAGAACTATAGCTTCTATAGAAGAATCTGAAATGTCTATGCCTATTATATCTTTGGCCATAAATTTAAATTATAATATTAAAAACATACATTTGTACAAGTACTACAATCATTTGGGCAAAGAGGGTTTTTGCTGCAGCCAACTGAATCTGTGTTTGGGCTGCCACCAGCTCCACAAGGACTAACTGTATTAAAATCACAACCTTCGCTTAAAGTATCATAACCATCACAAGTAGCATTACAATAACTACCACTTTGTATGACACCGTCGCCGCAACTTTCATCAACACCATCATCACAAGTTTCATCTGAAGATATCACTATCTCGGCCGTACAAGTGCTATTGCAATAAGTGTCAGCTGTTTCTGTCACGCCATTGCCACAACTTTCATTTATGACGTTACCATCATCACAAACCTCCGCACCTTCAGTCACACCATCACCACACACACAAGCCCCGCAATCGCTCTCACAAGAAGCACAATCCTCGCCATAAGTACATTGACCATCACCACAAGTACTGTAAGAATCAAAGCCAAGTGGGCTGGTCTTGTATGACTCTATAGATATAGGTGTAGTAGATACATTGACAGTTACCACCACCTCATCCTGCCAATACCCCAAATCTGAAGTACTGGAAGCAGTAGAAGTGACTGTAATAAAACCAGCTGATATCACCGATATATCATAAACACAACTAACATTACTAGTAAATAAACTGTAAGAACCCGATACTGAAGTACTAGATGATATCTTAGACAAAGCATCATCTATGCAGGCATCAATATTGCTAGCTACAGACTTTGATTCTGTCACATGATAGCTGGAAGTAAGATCTGTCACACTGATTAAAGTAATGATCAAGCTAGAGACCAGAGTAATAGTAGTAATCATTATTACCAGTATCAAAGCTATAGTGCCTTGTTTGGAATTTTTTATTTTATTTAAAAACTTATTCATATATATATTTTAATTGGCTCCCTGAGATTGTAAGGCCCATATTTCTTCTATGGTCAAAGCTCTATTATATATCCTCAGATCATCTATATAACCATCAAAATTATCACCAATTCTAGGATAATTTGAGGCATTGTAATTAACCAAAGTAGGTACTGAAGAAGCGGTAGTTGTACTGACACTTCCCACACCTTTTTCATACACATACAAAGCTACTTCATCATTGTCCAAGTCATAAATCAAGGCCATATGATAGACAGTATCATCGGCAAAGATGCTACTTTGGCTAATGACATCGGTCACGCTGCTAGAATCTCCTAGTCTAAATATTGCTTGGCCAGCTGATCCATAGATATAAAAAGCATAGCCTTTAGCCAGGGAATAATCAAACTTTCTGAGTAGAAATGATTGCACATCACCTACATAAGCCCTCTTTATCCAAGCTGTAACTGTAAAGGCGCTAGTAAAATTAAATTCGTCTGGATTGTCTATACGACAATAATCACCATCGGAATCATTGAAATAAAACGAACCACCGCTATCATCAACTAAGCCAGCAGAGGCTGCAGGAGAGCCAACATCATCACAAGTCAATGTAAGACCACTGGCACTATCAATTGCCTCAAGAGGGTCACCATCATCAAACTTGTACCAAGCTACCAAACCACTCATTTGTTGATTGCGTATGGCTACAGTTGAAGTAGCTGTTGAAGTTGCTGCTACATTTATTTGCCCCTGAGACAATGTACCAACATTCAAAATAGTGGTGACATTGATAAAATCATTGGAAGTTGAAGTAGCAGTTGAGGTAGAAAAAGATAGGCTACTGTCCAAAACAATTGTCTCTGGTCCAGTCAAGTAATAAGCGTTTCCTGCTGGAAATACGCTACTGTCACAAGCTTGGTACCAACCATTGTAAGGAATGTTTGGGTAACAGGTCATCTTCACTTGCCTATTGTCCAAGCCAATTACTACCCCTCCCCCATCTTCTACACAAGTTCCTGGTAAATAAGTATCGTCTTCAAAATAAAGAGCCAAGGTCTGTGGAGACGAGTTGAAATCTGAACAATCACCATTTACATCTTTGAGCAAACCATCGGCATTTTTCATCAAATAATCAATACTAGTCAAAGCTATCCTACGATTACGAGAAGTATCTACATTTGAGGCTAGCTTAGTAGCAGTACCGCCCAAGCTAAGATTGAAATCAACTACAGCGGTGAGTAAGATAGCTACTATAGCCAAATACAAAACAACTTCAATAAAAGAAAAACCGTTGTTATTTATTTTTTTGATTATTTTTTTCACTATCTTATCTATAATTTAATTTCAATGAATAAAGCGTCGGCGTATCAGCGCCAGTATTGCAATTTGTCATATCAACCTTGTATCGCAAATATTCTTTACCATCCAAAGTAACCGGCGTACTACTGGTAAACAAGCCTGTACTATTATCCTCAAATACCTGACTAGCAGCATCTGACATCTGGTCATTGTCGGCTGTTTCCAAAGTAATCTGCAAGCTACAACCGCTTGGTACATTTTGCTCTACTGTCAGACTACGCAAATCCTGGTCTGAAGAACCTATATTGTATATAGAAGAATAGATACTACCTGAAGCTGCATAACCACTAGCCAATTCTTCGCTATAGACAGAATAAAAAGTAGAAGTAGCCATCATATTATTGTAACCTGTAGTCAGCCAATCTGTGCTGCGAGTAGTACTAGAAATTCTCAACTCATCTATCTCACCTTGCCAAAAATAATCTGTAGTAGACCAATCTCTGCCAATGCTTATGTCATAAACATCACCAATAAAACTTTCCGTGCTACTACCGGTATAGCTATTGCCAGTAGTCATATCCACATAAGCCTGGTGCCCTACATCTCTGTCAGCTACTACTACTATATAATTCCAGGCATCAAAATTGATAACATTATTTTGTACATACATTCCACCCAGGTTGATTGCATTGTCATCGCCAGCATGAAAATATACTTTGTCATTAGAATTATAAAATCTAAGCAACCAACCATCATTGTCTGCTACATCACCGTTACCAAAATACATAATAGATGAATAACTATCAGCAAAAGAGGAAGATGGACGTGACCAGGTCTCTACTGTAAAGTCACTATAACCCTGCTCTTTGTCATGATTGTTTTCCATATAAATATAATCATCTATACCATCAAAAGACTGACATGGCCCCATCTGACAATAATTTATTTGTGCTGGAGAGCTAGTAGCGCCTTTGAAGCCACTGTTGCTGCTATGGACACTGGATCTGATGCCAGCTACACCAGAGTCTACCATGTGATTTACAAAAGAATAATCATTGCTCCACACTCCAGGTATGTCTTCTTGGCTACTGACAATGTCTGAATTTCCATAAAACATATATATATCGGTATTGTTGGACAAAGAAGGAATCTTGACCCAGGCCACCAACTCACCTGTACTAGGATCATAGTATTCTATCTCATGGTCTAGTACTGTATCGCCAGAAGAGTCAGATGTAAAAATAATATCAAAACCTTCATCACTCTGAACCTTGCCACCATAAGTAGTACTCTTGAGATAATCTTGTGATTCAGCAATAGCTACTGGAAAGTCTGTATGAGGTCCACCAGAAACTTTACTATTTGTACCTACTGTAATTTTTCTTTTGTAGGTATACTGACCACCACTTGCTCTGGTCATATCGCGACCAATAAAGTGTAGCGCCGTTTCATTGGCTCCGGCCAAATGATCATTTATAAAAAATCCACGAGAACTAGTGCTGTAGAGCATCTGATCATAAGTACGATAGTTTGATCTACGGTTGAAAGTAGTATTGCTCATGCTACCATCAGCTGGATTGGCCATATCAGAAACATCTATAGCATAAATACCTCCTGGACTATAATAAGCTACTATCGCATAATTGTCTTCATCATAGACAACTTGAGCATAAGATTGACTGGTAGACAAATTGTAAGAACCTATTTCTGTAAGAGAAGTGCCCTGGTCCTCTACTATCCAAAATTCCTTACTAGTGTTTTCACTGCCAAGCATAAATCTCTTTTTGCCGCTATACTCTCCTATATAAGTAAGGTCTGTTATGTCAGAACTAAAACTACTATCCTCATAAGCATAAGTGGAAGTAGTGCTAAGATAATCACCATCAAAACCAAATTTCATAAATTCTCCACCATAATCATCACTGGTTATATAGATATATGGTTCTGCACCAGACTCATCTAAATAGGCTGCATTGAGCTGATAATTATATTCTGTATTAGCTGTAGTGATGGATTGAGCGCTATTGGTCAAAGTCAAAGTCCCTCCTCCGTTTGATATCTCAAATACAGAAACATAACCCCAACTATCTAGAAAATACAAACGGTCTCCCGCTTCATTGACTATCATCACATTGGCGTAGCCATTGGTCACCGTAGCTGGATAAGTAATATCATAACAATCGTTACTGCTATCAATATTGAGCTCATTTATATCGGCTATACAAACGGCGTCTGTACCATCTGTAAAAGCTCTTCTACCCAAATAAGCATAATCACCGCTTGGATGAACCGCTACCGCCTGCATATGCCAAGGAACATCTATTTTCCATTCAGGAGAAAATATACCTACATGAGCCTTGGATATATCAAACTTTACAAAATCAAAATTGGTTGTACCTATTACGTACAATGCCTTACCATCACGACTTATTTCATAATTATAAAAATCGTCCCAAGGTCGTTCTTTGAAAGATGAATCTGGCACAAGATCTGACAAACTACCCCAACTAAAGGCTGTACCAGCTGCTGACTGAGACAGGGTCAACTGACCGCTAGTAGAAGTGCTGATGCTACTGTATGAAGATGAGGCCATGCTAGCGTCTGACCAAAACTCTCTATCACCTATGCCCGACCAATCAGTTTGTTCCCAAGTTCTGTAATTCCAATCTGTCAGATAAGTAGTCAAAACATAATCTTGAATACCACCAGCAGACACCGTAACGGTCACTGCTACTGTATTTGGATCTTCCGTGCCACCCGATTCTACTATATTGCCGCTAGCATCACGTTGAGCATAGGCCAATGTCACTACTCTAGTCAGATCACCCTGAGTATCAGAGGAGCCAGAAAAAGTCCAAAGACCATCACTGCCTTGAGCAATGCCATTGTCACCTATAGCATCTACAATTTCTTGCCAGCTATTGCTACTAATAGCTCTGACAGCTTCCACGCCCTCTTGGGCATACTCAGACAAAGCTTGTTTGTCACCTGCTCCATAAAAACTGCTATAAGAATTTGTCACTACATAAAAAACCCCAGCTGCCAACACAGCAAAAACTGCCAGTGCTACTACTAGCTCCACCAAAGAAAAGCCTTGGCGATCTCGATTTTTGTCGAAAGGTAAGTTTTTTATTTTTATTTTCATGAATTAATCTTTTAAACAACGAAGTGAAAAAGCCCAATTTTCGTTACTATCTGTCTGACTCATAGTTGCCCCATTTTCATTATAATGCACCCAAGCAACAGTTGGCGGAGTTGTCTCTGTAGATGTCCAAAATGCAGCCAAAGCATCCAGACTATCATAACTTGGACCTCCTGGATTCATTTCTCCTGCCATTATCATATTAAATCCTGAAGAGCCATTTAATTTTAATTCCGTACCTACACTGCCGCTATCATAGTTTGCCAAAAGTGTCTCAAAATCTGCATCACTGGGCACATGCCAACCATATGGACATATACCACGAGAACCTTCTGTGTCCGTATAGTTCATAAGTTCATCCCAATCATAAAGAGCTCCCCTACTATCACAATAACTAGCCGTATCAGAGTAACACCATTTTTCTATAACACCATTATCCGTAGGATCATCTACAACTACATTGGTCAACATAATACCAGTATTTAAGTTTTCTGCCATCCAACATTGAGTGCCAATCTGTACCGTTGTATAAGCCTGACCATTGATATCATAAAGATTACTTTCACCACAAACAAAAATATAAGGTAGGCCAGTTGGTGCTATCTGAATTGTTTTTTCTTCTCCAAAAGTACTTTTCAAAACAATAGATTGTTCTCCTAGGCTGCTAGCGGTGGAAGTACTGAGCCAACCAGATTTGAAATCAAAATAAAATTCATTTACCTGATCAGAATCTATATATACTCCACTATTCAAATTCAGCTGAAGTATTCTGTCATAACTAGCGTTTCTAAAATCAAAATATTTTCCTTTATACAAAACTATACAATCACCACTATCATCACAATAAGAATTATTGTCCAAAACTTTTATGCCCCAGACATCAGCAAAATAACCAGTTGTAGAATAATTTCTAGCCTGAGAAATAAACTCTACCACCTCTCTGGCTTTGGCATCCAAATCCTCTCTGGAAGCCGTGGTATTTACCAGAGTGACAGCTGAAGTCAAAATAATAATAAAAATAGCCACGACTACCAAAATCTCGATTAAATTAAAACCGAGTTTGTCTGTTTTTATATTTTTATAATTATTTAATACGGACATTAAGCCCCTACCTTACTAGTTAGCTCATAAATAGGATTGATAATAGAAATGGCCACAAAACCTACCACCAAGCCAATCATAATAAGCAAAGCAGGCTCCAACATGGTTGATAAATTCTTGGTAGTATTGTCTACTTCCAATTCATAAAAATCTGCTAGATATTCCAGAACTTCACTTAGGTTTCCAGAACGTTCGCCAACCCTAATCATGCTAGACAAAAGACTAGGGAAATAATCCTCATTGTTCATAGCATCGGCTAGAGAGCCACCTTTCAAAATCTTGTGATAAACAGATGTTGTCTCTCTTTTGTAAGCATCGTTGGTCAAGGTTTGAGAGACTATCTGAAGAGCCCTATCAATTGTAATACCACTATCAAGCAAAGATCCAAGTGTCCTAGCAAATAAAGCCAAGTTAAGATGCTTGGACACCTTTCCTATTATTGGTAAACGCAAAATTATCAAATGCAATACTAGTCTAGTAGCCCTTATTTTGGCCATTGTTCTAATGGCTATAAATATAAAAATTATTACTCCCACGATCCACATCCAATAATTCATCATAAAATCAGATATGGTAATAAATAGCTGAGTAGTTGCTGGTAAATCTATTTTTAGAGTTTTGAAAAAATTCAAAATCTTTGGCAAAACAAAGACTGATATCACTACTATCAAACCTATGATAGCTATAATTATCAAACTAGGATAGACAGCTGCTGACTTTATCTTTGATCTCAGTTCATAACTTTTGCGTTGTTGGGCAGCTAGTAGGTTGAGATTTTTGGCTAGAGTGCCACCCTGTTCACCCACTGCCACCATGTTTACAAAAAGCAAATCAAAATCTTTGGGATATTTTTTCAAAGCATCAGAAAGCCTACCACCTTTTTTCACATCTTCAAGTACTGATTCCAAGCGTTTGGCCAAAACAGCAGATGCATTATTTTTGAGTGTTTCAAGGGCAGTATCAATAGCCATACCAGCCTTTATCATCACAGCCAAATGCTTGGCAAACATGACTTTTTCTATCATTTTTACCCTACCAAAGACTATCTGGCCTTTTTTCTTACCCTTATTTTTGCCTTCACCTTTTACAGGTTCCAACATAACGATGCTACCTTCCTGAGATGCTAGTTTATTTCGAGCCTCCTGTATACTTATAGCCTCAATGCCACCAGTTATAATCTTGACCTTGTTGTCTGTTAATTTATAATTAAATAACATATACTTTATTCTTTAGTCACTCTAAATATTTCTTCTACTGTGGTTTTACCAGAAATTACTTTTTGGAAACCATCTTCAAGCATAGTTTTCATGCCATTGGCTCGAGCTGCTTTTTTGATCTGATCAGAATCAGCTCTACTAGCAATTAAATCCTTGATATTGTCTTTTACTTCCAAAACCTCAAAAATACCTATACGCCCAGCATAGCCACTATGATTGCAAGCCTCACATCCCTTACCCTTGTAGAGTCTCACTTCTTTGAGGTCATCTACATTCAAAAATTTATTTAGATCAACCTGTCGTCCAAGATCATTTATTTCTTTTTCGGTCAAAGAGTAACTAACAATACATTTCATACAAATATGCCTGACCAAACGCTGAGCAATAATTACATTTACTGTAGAGGCTACCAAGAAAGGTTCCACTTTCATATCTAACAATCTAGGCAAGGCTGTGGCTGCATCATTGGTATGAAGTGTAGACAAGACCAGATGACCAGTCATAGCAGAATTGACACCAATACTGGCAGTCTCCTCATCACGAATTTCTCCTACCATGATCACATCAGGATCCTGACGAAGCAGTGACCTGAGCCCTTGGGCAAAATTTAAGTTGGTTTTTGGATTTACTTGAATCTGATTTACTCCCTCTAGATCATACTCCACTGGATCCTCAATTGTACAAATATTTATGTCTCTTTTATTCAAAATTTTTATCAAGGCATACAAAGTGGTTGTTTTACCAGAACCAGTAGGACCAGTCACCAAAAGCATACCGTATGGTTTTTTGGCAGCTAAACGTACTTTTTCTAGATCCTCTCCACCCATACCCAAATCTTCTAGGGTAAATTCTTTGCCCTTGGAAGACAAAAGACGCATAACTATTTTTTCTCCGTGAGTAATGGGCACAACTGATACTCTAATATCAACTTTTTCACCCTCTACTTGAGAAATTATCTTGCCATCCTGAGCAGCTCTACTTTCGTCAGTTCTCATCTTGGCCAATATTTTTATCCTAGTGACTATTGGATCCAAAATATTTTTATTCAAACGTAGTACATCATACAAAATACCATCGATTCTAAAACGGACGATGATTTCTTTTTCTGCTGGCTCTACATGAATATCGGAAGCGTGATTTGTGTAGGCATAAGAAAACAGGTCATCAACCAACCTAACTACAGATATACTTTCCGCTTTTGCGCCTTGAGCTTGGATAGCCTGCTTTTGAATACTAGAAGCATACTCTTGTTGGATAGACTTCCTATACAAACCAAAATTATTTTCTATATCATATTCTGTCGCATAATAAGGTATTATTTTGTCGCCAACTTTTTTTTCCAAGGCTTTTATCATAGCGTAATCAAAGGGATTACTCATAGCCACCTTGACGCCTTCCTCGTCACGCTTAAAAATCAACATTTTCTGTTTACGAGCCACTATTTCCGGCAATAACTGCAAAGCATCGGCTTGAATTTTTTCTTTGCTTAAATTGACAAATTTCAAATGCAGAGAATTGGCTATCAATTGGCCTATTTCCTCAGATTTGATCAAATTTTGTTTTATCAAAAAAGTAACAAAATCTTGATTGCTCTCTTGGGCAGTTTTGAGTGCAGTATCCAAAACATCAGCCTCAATCAAGCCGATCTTGCTAATTATATTTTGTACTTTGGCATCAGAAATAACTTGCGGCATATTTTTATTTATCAATTTGCTCTATTGGTTCATTTGTTTGTGAATGAGACTGATCGTCAGGCGGTCCAACTTTGCTAGCACCGTTGCCATTTCCATTGGCTATCCTAGCTTTTTTACTCTGAGTTTTAGAATTCAAATATTGACTCACCTTTTCTACTATAGTAGCTAGAGTCACTTCATCTTTGACTAGATAATCAACCGCTCCCAGATCAAGACCTTTTTTGATATCATTTTTTTGTCCCAAATTGGACAAAATAAGTACTGGTATATCTTTGGTGACTGGATTATTTTGTAATTCGGTCAACACTTCAAAGCCACTCTTTTTGGGCATAATCATATCCAAAATAATCAAATCCGGATCACTAATCTGCGCTTTCTCCAGGCCTTCCTCACCATCTGCAGCCAAAATCACTTCATAACCATGTTCACTAAGTTCGGCTTGATAAACTTTGCGCAAAAAATTGTCGTCATCGATAAACAAAATTTTTATCTTTGCTTCTGCCATAATTATTTTGCTAATTTATTTATATCTAAAATCAATATTGGCAAACCTTCGTCTGAAACAGCCACTGCTTTAATATAAGAAAGTTTTTTCAAAACTTCTGGTGTATTTTTGGCAATCAATTCCCTTTCATTGATATTGCTAAAAATGGGTAAAGCCAATTTTTCATCTTTTTGCTTGATAATTGCCACATACTTTGACAGAGCGGAAAATTTTGGTAGTTTCATATCTTTTGGCAAAGCAACTAATTTGTACCTAGATTTATTGTGTACAAATATCTTCTGTTTATTAAAATCTCTTACCTCTGGAAGTTTTATTATTTCTTCCACAAAATTCAAAGGAATAGCCAAAATATAATCTGATATCTTAAAAGTTAAAGCTCTAAAAACTGACAAAGGTAAGGGGAATTTTATGACAAAAGAAGCACCTTTACCTATTTTGCTATCTACAGTCATCTCGCCGTCAAGATCTTCTACCTTTGATCTGACCAAACTCAATCCCACTCCTCTACCAGAGCTGATACTGACGCTCTTTCCTCTAGAAATACCCGCTTGAAAAATAAGATCCTTTATCTGAGCTATAGTCAATTTTTTGGCTGCTACTCTGCTGATAATTTTATTTTTGACGGCCATATCCATGATCTCTTGCCAATCAATGCCTTTGCCATTATCTTTGACAACTACTCTCATCTGATCCTCTTCTATAGAAACATTTATATCAATGCGACCATTTTTTTGTTCTTTTGTGATACCATGAGCAACCGCGTTTTTCAAAAGTTGAATCAATATTTCTATAAGTTCATCTAAAATAGACTTATCCAAAGAAAGATCATTGTCTTCTATAACTAGATCTACGTTTTTACCTTCGTCTCTAGCTATCTCTCTAACCAAATAAGGCAAAGATGAAAATATCTGTGATAAGGGCACAATTCTGATTTTCTCCAATTCACGCCTCAAATCATTGACCATTCTATCGGCAGCAACTGACAAAGAAAGAAGCTTGGCCTTGCCCAAAGACTTTATAATTGATTTTGCTTCCATTGCATTTACCAAAAGATCGTCAGACAAATCATAAAGATTGTTCAAATTCTCAACTGGCACTGATATTTCTGCTACAGTAGGGATGCTGCTCAAAAGATGTTTTTCTGGACGATAAACATTTTTGGTTTTTATTTTTTTACCTGTTCCTTTGCGCTTGAGTCCGGCTTTTACCAAATTGGTCTGTTTGGTCAAATTTATTTCTTTGTTTTTTTTCTTGATTGATTTCAAATTATCATTCAATATTTCCGTAGTATCCAAAAATAACTCTATCAACTTTCCTTCCATCAAAATTTTTTGCTGAAAAGCTGCATCTACTACATTTTCCATAGTATGGAAAAGCGTTACGGTTTTTTTGTAACCCATGGTAGCAGCCGCACCCTTCATAGAATGAATCAAGCGAAAAATATTTTCAATCAAATTTTGATTTTCTGGGCTTCTTTCCAAAGACAAAAGCAAATTAGTCAATTTTTTCAATTGACCTTTGGTGGTAGATATATACAAGTCTTTGTATTTTTCGCTAATCATAAATTTTGACCTGCTGCCATAAAGTCTCTATATCCAAAATATAAACTTTATTTTTGTTTATTTTTATATATTTATTAAAATTTTTCTTTTTTCTATCCGTAAAAATCTTTTTGCTTTTGACAGTATTGTTGCCAGAATCAACTTCCAATCCATAATAATCTCCCTGGTAATCAAAAACTAGACACGTTCTACTATTTGCCCGTTTAGCTCGTACACTCAAAATGCCGCTAGTGTCTAATAGGCTTATAATTTTTCCACCATGATATACCAAGCCCAAGACATTTTTTGGCGCGCCTGGAATAAGTGTAATAGCTTCACAGGCTATAAATTGACTAGCTGGAAGAAGTGGCATGGCCCAAAGCTCGTCTGCCAAATGAAATAGTATAAATTTGTAAACTTTAATTGGCATAATCGCTCTTTTCACCGACTAAATTATTCAAGTTGTCTGTTACTTTATTCAAAGCAGCTGAGGACTTGTTCAAACCATTTATAACGACCAATTGCTTGTGTATTATCTTGGTGATGTCATCGGCATTGTTGACCAAAGACTTGGCTGATTTATTCAAATCAGAAATCATAGAATTGATCCTGGAAGCATCGTGCTGAGTTTCCTCTGTTTCCTGATTTATTGTCTGGGTACTTTTGGCAATACTACTGACATTGCCTACGATTTTATTCAAAAATTTGATAGTCTGACCAACCACTTTGATGCTCTTGTTTGTTTCTTGCCACTCATAAACACTAGACTGTTTGGCCTGTTCTATCTGCCTGCTCATATCAGATACAAGTGCCTGAATGCTATTGGCCGCTTGTTGGCTAGTTATATTGAGCTCTCTTATCTGTGAGACTAGGCTAGAAAATTCTCCGCCAAATGAGCTTTTGTTGGCCTCTATAGAAACATTGAGGCTCAAAAATTTGGCTGTTTCTGCCAATACCTCAACTCTATTTGTAATGTCCGCTACTTTTTTGGCGTACACATCTAGAGCTTGGCTCAATTTTTGATTTTCTGTAACTAGGTGTTTTACTGCTACAAGACTATCTAAAGCTGCTTGGGATTTGCTGCCACTATCACTAGCTAATTTATCAATATTTGCGGTAGATCTGGCTGTAGATTTTGTCTTGGTTGTAATCTGGTCAAGAGATTGCACTATTTCTGCTACTGCTTTTTGGCCTGTTTTTAATCCTTTTTGTTGATTTTGAGCACTGACCAATATATCCTGTGATATATCACTATCATTTTGACTGATGTCAGACAAATTTTGTACTGAATTTGATAAACCATCAACTACTTTCAATAGATCAGATAAAGATTGGCGTATAGGTCTAACAACTATCCTAGAAAGAAAACGAGTGGCAATAAGAGACAATAAAAACACTAAGGCTAAAGATATGAAAATACCAAGTAATATTGCTCTCATTATTTCTGGATTGTTTAGTAGTTGAGCTGTTTGTTTGTCTGTAAAATAAATGACCAAAAATAATGTTAGTAGAGGTAAAAGAGACACCAAAACAAACCAAAAAATAAATCTCAAATAAATTTTTGTTTCTGCTATTTTCACTTTTATTTTTATTTCATCTGTCAATAAATTATAACATATTTTACTACTAAAAACAAAATCCCGTCTTTGAGAAAAATCAAAGACGGGATTAGTAAAAAAAATTAAATTCTAAGGAAGAAATTCCTTCAAAACTTCTATAATTGGCTCATCCTGATTAGCTTCTGCCTGAGTCATTATCAAACGTAAACGCTCAATTTCCTGATCTTCAAAATCTATATTATATTTTTCTTGATTTATTCTTACGATCTCCTGCAAATTATTTCTCAAACTATCTGCATTGCCAGAATAAAGATCAACATTAAAACTAGTCCAATAACCAATTTTTGCCCAAGGCACAATAGCAGTCAACTCTCTAGCCTCTTGCCTGGCAGCGTCAAAATCACCAACCACCAAATAAGCTGTACTCAATTGATTGACTACATCTGGCCGCTTGGGTGCTATGTCTTTTATCGTATTTAACAAGCCAATGTTTTCTACAGCATAATTGGGATCTAAACCAGTGGCCCTTTGATAAAAATATGACAAAAATAAACCTAAACGAACATCCTCTGGGTTATCATAATACATCTCTTCCAGAAAATCCTCTGTTCGAGTAAAATATTTTTCCTTTATACTATCTGATACATAAGGGTTTGATAATATACCAGTAGTCATACGTGACAAAACTTCTGCTTTTTCTCTATTTCCCAAAGAGGAAGATTCTACTGATTGCTCCCACTTTGACAAGGCTATATTGTAATCACTTCTAGTCCTAGCTTCAGCTACCATTTTGCTGGCCTGCAAAAGAAGTGTGTTGGCCTTATAAGGCCGCCAAATCATGGTGTAGGTCAAGGTACCCACCAAAAGTACTATAAGTGGTATATAGACATAATATTTCTGCCTGTTATGCAAAACGCTAGGTAGTCTCCATTTCTTCTTTATGCCCAAGCTAAACAAATAAGCCAAAATTAAATAAATTGTAATATTGATATTTAAACTATCAAATATAAACAAATTGTGAAATAAATAAGCCAGTAAAAATGCTATCCAAAAAAAGCTAAAAAACCATTCTTTTTGTTTCTTTGATTTTTTGTATAAATAAAATATCAAGTAAGCAAAAATTGCCAAGTACAAGACAAAGCCAATAATTCCGCCTTGTATCAAATATTGCAGCAGGGCATTGTGCGGCCTATCAAACCAAATTTCTGAACCAACTTGTCTATATATTTCTGGTGGAAAATATTGACTAAATACATATCTGAATCCTTCTTCTCCCCAACCCAATAAAGGTTTTTCTTTGACAGAAGCCAAGCTGCTACTCCAAATATGCCAACGTGAATGTACTGTTGTGTCCTGCAAAGACATGCTGGCAAATTTATTGAGGAACAAAGAATCCTTTACCCAGGCACTGCCTTTTTGTTGGTACACCAAAGCAGCAAAAGATAAAACCAAAATAATCAGTAGAGCAACTCCATAGTACACCTTATTTTTCTTTTTTCTATTGAACCAAAGATAAAATATAGCCAACAAAAAACTAAAAGCAGCCAAACCGAGAAATGCTCCTCTGGTCTGAGAAACCACCAGAGCACTAACAAATAAAATAATATTTAGGCCATACCAAAGATATAACCAAGACCAAGACCTTTTTTTCAAATACCTAATTATCATAAGATAAAAAGCAAGAGCAGAGTGCAGAAACATATATGAGCCTACGTAGGCTGCATTGCCCAATGTAGAAGTTGCTCTAATACCTCCGTGTGATTCTGAAATAAAAGATATCTCCAGTCTTTGCCCAATAGCTATAGCTGAGATAATAAAAGCTGGTATCAATGAAAAATTAAACAATAGGTGCCAATCTTTTTTGTCTCGAACCAAGCCAAGCAAAACAAAAATGTAGATAAAAATATAATACCAGTTCACCAAACCATCCATACGCTCAAAATTGCTCCAAAAACTAAAACCAAAATCATATCCAATAATGCTAGATACGGTCAGAGATGATATAAACAAAAATAATATTACCAAACCTTTGTTAAACCTAAATCTATAACGAGGGTTTATCAACCACAACCACAAATAAATACCAAACAAAAGATTGATTATCATCCTAAACATCAAATTTCTAGGCACAATATAAGGAAAATAAAAATTATCTCCTGTAACTAGTGGGGCAAATAATATAACTATCAATAGCAGTTTGCCTACTAAAGCCAAGTAATCATCGACTTTTTTTAGGCTTTTGAAATAATCTTTTACTTTATTTAAAAAATTCATATTATTATTGTTTTTTTGGTTTAACTAAAACAAATATATTATCCCTCACATTGATAGGAATAGCAAACTTACGCCACATAGGCTTGTCAAAAAAATCGGATAAACTTTTGAACCAAGGAATATTTTTTGAATTGTGCAATATATGAAAAATGTAAGGCAAAGAAAATTTCTTGCCAATTTTTCTCTTGTCTATAATTTCAAAACCAGCCTTATCAAACAAGTCTTCCAAATTTTTGTAAGTATAATACATCAGATGTTCGGGCGGCATGATAAGTTGCCAACGCTTGCCCAACATTTTTGCCCAAAGACTACCTCTGTCAATGGTATTTACAGCCAAAACGCTGTCCTCTACCATTTTTGATCTCAATTCCTTAAGATAAACCAAAGGATCTGGCAAATGCTCCAGTACATCCCACATAGTCACTATATCAAACTTATCCTCTGTATCAACCACTGATAAGTCCTTACCAGCCCAGGCTCGGTGACCTTTTTCACGAGCCAATTGACTAGCGTAATCAGATATATCTATACCATAAGTATCCCAACCTCTTTGCTTGGCCAAATCTAAGAAATAACCAGTGGCTGAGCCAATATCAAAAATCTTTCTACCTTCAACAAGACTAGAAAAATGATCCAGGTGTTTGACAAAGACCGGACGCATCATCTCCTTGTCTTGATCATAGTTGGTATAACCAAATTTGTGATCTTGATCGTCTTTGTGAAAATAGTTTTTGGAATACACATCATCCAAAACATTTGGCGGTGGCCAAACAAATACTAGATTACAATTTTTGCAAAGATGCAAATCATAATCATTTTTTTGACAAAAAAGTCTGTGGTCCTCTCCTTTACAGATCGGACAAATTATTTTTTCCATAATCGTTTCAAAAATAATCGCCAAGGCGCTCTGATTCCTTCAGAAATAATCTGATTGGAAATCTTGGACTCACCCTCACGACGACTAGCAAAAATTATCGGGACTTCTTTGACTGGTGCTTTATGTTTGTGTATGAGATAAAATTTTAACTCAATTAAAAACGAATACCCAGCCGAACCGATATCAGAGAAGTCCATCTTTTGTAAATAGTCTCTTCTTATACACATGAACCCAGCTGTAAAATCATTGATTGGTAATCCAGTAATTACCTTAGCATAAGTATTGCCAAAGCTACTTAATTTTTTGCGCCAATACTCCCAGTCAGCTACCCCACCTCCTTTGACATAACGGGAACCAATAATCAAACCATGGTCGTCAATGTTGGCCAAAAAATCTTTGAGATACTTGGGTTGATGAGAACCATCAGCGTCCATAGTAATTACCGAACGTACTTCCGGGTCAACCCTCACCTGCTTCATCGCCGTAATATAGGCATTACCCAAACCATCCTTTATTTTTCTTTCCAAAATAGAAAGATTAGGATATTTATCCATCAAATCCTTGACTGCTTCTGCTGTTTTGTCTGGAGAGCTATCATCTATGACCAAAATATTTATATCCGGTAAGAGCTCAAAAATCTCCGGAATAATCACCTTTACATTTTCCCTTTCATTATAAGTTGGGAGCAAAATTACATCTTTCATATCTTGGCTAAAAATAAAAAAAATCTCGATTTTTTTTGCCTAAAATTAGTAAAAATATTTGACAAAAAACGGTTGTTCTTATTATAATATAAAAAGTCATTTAATTCAACCAAATGCGAAAACTAGTCCTATTTATTGGCGATGTTGTGTTGCTATATGCATCACTAGCCGCCACTTTGTGGCTAAGATACGGCCATCTAGACAGTGAACTATGGCAAGAACACCTGGGTCCATTTTCACTGGTTTTTGCTATTTGGATAATTGTTTTCTTTATTAATAGGCTTTATGAAATAAAGAAAACAAAAGAAGATTTCAAATTTTACGGACAATTGATACAAAACTTGGTTATAAATGGTGTGCTAGCTGTTTTGATTTTCTATATAATTGCTGGCAGATTTTCTGATATCAGACCACAAACCATATTAGTAATACTACTCTTGGTTTTTGCTGTATTATTTTTACTCTGGAGAAAAATATTTTATCAAATCATATCTGGCAAAGCACTACAAAATAATCTAGCTATTGTGGGTATTAGTCCTGAATCATTGCTTCTAGCAGAAGAAGTGATCACCAAGCCCGAGCTAAGCTACAAATTGCAGCTAATAGTAAATCCTGATAGTTCCGAAATACCAGAAAAATTTCATATAGTGCCTGTTGAAAAAGATATAAGCAATCTCAAAAATCAATTACTAAAAAATAAAATAAATACTGTAGTTGCCGTCAACAATCCAAAGTATAGCCCTGAAGTAGCCCGCTATCTTTTTGAAAGTATTGAACTCAAAATACAATACTTCAACCTGACCGACTTTTATGAAAAAATAACTGGCAAAATTCCTATCACTGCCTTGGAAAGAAATTGGTTTTTGGAAAACATCAGCCAAAAAAATAACCAACTTTTTGCAACTGCAAAAAGAATAATTGATATTTTGTTTGCTGTTTTATTTGGTTTGATGTCTCTGATTTTAATACCTTTTATAGCTCTGCTAATAAAATTGGAGTCAAAAGGACCACTCATCTACAAACAAACAAGAATCGGTCTAAACAACAAAATTTTTACTGTCTACAAATTTCGTTCAATGGTACAAAACGCTGAAAAAGATGGAGCTCAGTGGGCCCAAAAAAATGATACCCGAATTACCAAGATTGGAAAATTTATGAGAAAAACTAGATTGGATGAAATACCTCAATTTTGGAATATTATTATTGGCAATATGAGTTTTGTTGGCCCTCGTCCGGAAAGGCCAGAATTTGTCGACCAACTCAAAGAGGAAGTACCATATTACAATGAAAGACATTTGGTCAAACCCGGACTCAGCGGTTGGGCACAAATCAACTATCCTTATGGCGCTAGTATAGAAGACGCTAAACAAAAATTACAATACGATCTATTTTATATCAAAAATCAATCAATTGCTTTGGATATATCTATTATACTCAAAACAATAAACACTTTATTCAACATAACCTTGGGAAGATAAAATGCAAACTGTACTTGTGACCGGCGGTGCCGGTTTTATAGGTTCAAATATTTCCGCCGAGCTAATCAAGCGCGGCTACAATGTAAAGGTGCTAGACAATCTTAGTACTGGCCATCTGGAAAATTTAGAATCTATAAAAGACAAAATAAAATTTATCAAAGGTGACATCAATGATCACGACTTACTTCTACAAGAACTAAAAGATGTAGATTTTGTATTACACCAAGCTGCTCTACCCTCTGTACCAAGGTCAGTTGATGCTCCTTTGGATAGCCACCTACACAATGCTACTGGAACTATCAATCTGCTAGAGGCTGCCAAAAAAAGTGGTGTAAAAAGAGTGGTCTGCGCATCTTCGTCTTCTGTATATGGTGATGCTAAAGAAGAATATAAATCCGAAAACTTACCAAATCTACCACTATCCCCTTATGCTGTAGCCAAAATGATGAACGAGCATTATTGTCGTGTTTTTTCTCAGCTCTATGGTATAGAAACTGTATCTTTGAGATATTTCAATGTATTTGGACCAAATCAAGATCCGCAATCTGACTACGCAGCCGTTATACCGCTTTTTATCAAAGCCATACTCAAAGATAAGCAACCAACTATTTTTGGTGATGGCAGCCAAAGTAGGGATTTTACTTATGTCCAAAACAATGTCGAAGCAAATATATTGGCTATGACTTCTGACAAGGTTGGCCAGGGTGAAGCCATAAATATAGCTTGCGGCAAATCTTATACTTTGATTGAATTAATTGACACTATAAACAAAATTTTGGACAAAGATATAAAAGCCAATTTTTCTGATCCCCGACCCGGAGACATCAAACATTCTCTAGCCGATATATCCAGGGCCAAAGAACTACTTGGTTATGAAGCCAAATTTGATTTTGCAGAAGGACTCAAACAAACAATTGATTGGGTAAAACAAAATGTTTAACAAGCTCCAAAATCTAGTCTATCGCTTGCTGAGAAAAAGCGAGCAATACACCCACACCGATATGATCTATCTGGCCAAGGGTGGTTTTTGGTTGACCTTGGGTCAATTTATAGCTAGTGGAGCTAGTTTTTTGTTGGCCATTGCTTTTGCAAACCTTTTACCCAAAGAAGCATACGGTAACTATCGTTATATATTGTCCCTATTGGGAATACTCAGCATCTTTACCCTCAGTGGAATCAATACCGCTGTGATACAAGCAGTTGCCAGAGGTCTAGAGGGGTCATTTTGGCCCAGCTTTGCTAGCAAGCTCAAATGGTCAATACTAGCTGCCCTAGGAAGCATTGGTATAGCTATCTACTATTACATCAATGACAATCTACTACTCACCACATCTTTTGTGATGATAGCAATATTACTGCCCCTACTAAGAAGTTCTGCCCTGTACATTTCTGTTCTAAATGGCAGAAAAGATTTTAGACTGTCTACGATATACAGCAGCTATGTGCGTATCTTGGCTACTGCCTCTATGATAGCTGTATTATTTTTTACGGATAATATTTTTGTACTACTAGCAGCATTTTTTGTGCCAGAGACAATACTCAATTTTATATTTACTTGGGTCTATATCAAAAAACATCCTCTCAACAAAGAAAAAGACAACCAAACAGTTGCCTATGGTATCAATCTCAGTGCCATGGATGTCATCAAGGCTATAGCCGGACAAGTAGATAAGATATTGATCTATCACTACCTAGGTGCTGCTCAATTGGCTGTTTGGGCATTTACTACTGCCCCTGTCAGTCAAATAAAAAGTGTCCTAATGAATGTAAAATCTTTGGCCTTGCCAAAGCTCAGTCAAACAGAAGACAAGGACATACAAACACACTTTTTGAACAAACTAAAAAAAGTAGAACTTGTAGTGCTACTGATAATAGTATTTTATGCTTTACTCGCTCCGTTTTTGTACAAAATATTCTTCCCTCAATACCTAGAATCAATCAAATACTCCCAAGTATATGTTTTGACTCTTTTGTTTTTCCCTAGAACCTTTCTATCAACTGTCATGGTAGCCAAGAAAAAAATAAAAGAGCTGTATAATATACGTATTATCAGCCCAATACTCAAAATAATTATTATATTCTTTGCTCTAAAATATTTTTCTCTTTGGGGTATAGTAATTGGTATGATAATCTCTGAAGCTTCTTTATTTTTCTTGTACCAACTCAACTACAAAAAAGCTTTTAGGTCTGATGAAAATCGTCCTTAGTGTATAGTCCTCTATCTGGATGATCAATTAGTATTTGCTTCAAGATCAAAATCATAGAAACTATAAGATGTAATATATAGATAAGCAAGGCCAAATAAAAATTGAACAAAGACATTAAGATCAAAATCAAATACAAAAACCAAGTCCAATCATAGATTAAAAATACAGAATAATTTATCAGTCTAGACAAGACTGGTTTTTTCTTTTTGGATTTTTTCTCAGCTAGCAAACCTTGAACAATCTTGCCGTGAGACTCTAGATTGACTTTGTATTTTACATGATGACGTAGCTTGCCCAACATCTTGCTATTTACTGAGAGTATGGCTACAAATATAGCTGCCAACAAAAGTGGCACTTCTATAGTTTCCAAAAACCAAAAATATCCTACTACAAAATAAAAAACAAAAGGATAGAAAAAATGATAGGTCAAATCATAGTACACTCCCTGCTGAGTAAATGTCTCTTTGTAGCGGGCAATCTCTCCATCTACCTTGTCTAGTACTGAGGTGAAGTTTAAAAGTATAAGCTGTATCAACACCATATAAAATGGTCCAAAATCCCAAGCCCAAAAACTAAGCAAGAAAATTGACAATGTCAAAATTATATTAAAAACTGAAACATGGTTTGCTCTTATGCCGGGAAATATCTTGATCAACAACCAAGAAATTTTTATTGACAAGCCCCTTTGCCAGCGGTACATAAAACCAGAACTACTTATCTTGGCTTCCTTGCCGGCTTGAGACTTTTCTCTGAAACTTTTAAAATCCATATTATTTTAACTTCAAAACTTCTATTAATTCTTGCATTTTATCAGAAAGCATAAACCTTCTTTCAATGCGTTGATAAGCCTGCTGCCCCATATCAATACGTTTATTTTTATCCTTGGACAACATTACCACCAGTTCTTCCATTTTATCGTAATCACCTCTTTTTAGCAAAAATCCAGATTTAGTATCCTCTATCATTTCTCTGGTACCACCTACTTTGGTAGCAATGACTGCTAAACCATAAGACATAGCCTCCAAAACTACATTGGGACAGCCTTCGTTTCGAGAGTTTAGTATAAAGATATCTGATGATTTATAATGATTTTCTATTTGTTTTTTGTCTAAATACCCAGTAAACAAAACTCTGCCGGAAATAGCATGTTCTTCTGCCATTTTTTCAAGGTCTCCCCTCAACTTACCATCACCAACTAAGGTCAATTTTATATTTAGCTCGGGATTGGTTTGTTTGATATGGGCTACTGTTCTGATCAAGCCAGCCTGACCCTTATTGTCATTTTTCATTGATCCAATGTTTAGTATCCTGATAGTAGAATCATCTTTGCTCTCGAGTAATTCTTCTAGAGTATTTTGATCAAAAGGTAATTTTACCCCATTGCTAAAAACTACAATCTTATTTTCATATTTTTTTTGGTACTCCAACAAGCTGTCCTTGACTTGATGAGAAACTGCAATTATTCTATCAGCAAAATGGTTCAAAAATTTATCCAACAATTTTATTTTCCATGATTTTCTATCAGCCATGCCTGACTCTCTGATTATCACACAGCTATCATGATTGAAGGCATTGGCCAATCTAGATGCTATATTGGCATTGTCTAAGGTAGAATAAACGCAATTTATCTTTTTTTCTTTGATAAAGCTGCCTAATTTTTTATAAGACATAACATCAAAAATTCCTTTGAAGCCAAAATCAATTACATCCATTTGCAGACGACCAGAAAAATTTTCTTTATCACTAGAATTTAAAACTCCAAAATAAACATGTAGGCCATTGGCTGCCAAATAGTTGGCTTGATCTACAAAAACGTTCTCGGCTCCACCGAGATTAAGATTGTTTATCAAAAAAAGTATTTTTTTACTCATGTTTTACTTTTAAGACTGCCCAAAGCTCACCCCAATTGACTTGATAATAATCAAGTTCCCAGCCGCTTTGTTCCAACTCTTTTTCTAAATCCTCTACTGTATATTCTATAAAATGAGTTTCATCAAGCCTATACTCAAAGCCCATTTGTTTTTTATAAACTGCCAACCATTCTCTATTTATCATTGGCACTCTGAGTAAAATGGTATTACTTATCTTTTTGAGCTTGGTCAAAAGTTCTACTCTGTGCTCAATGTGTTCCAAAACGTTTGATAAAACAATTTTTTCAAAACGGTGACCAAAATCATACTCAGTAGCATCGCCTACAATATATTTGAGGTTTTCCCGTGAAAATCTTTTTTGCGCTCCTTTGATATTATAATCCTTTATATCAATACCTACCACCTGCTTGGCTTTTTTGGCTACATCATAAGTCAAAAAACCATTGCCACAACCCAAGTCCAATACCTTGTCATCACTGTCTACTCTATCAACAAAAAATTTGTGATAGTTGATGATGTCATGTTTGGGATGGATATCATCATTGAGGTAACCAGCATATTCAGAAATCTTGTGATAACTATAGTTATGTAACTTGATAAACTTACTCAACAAAAACTTACTCAAAGCTTTGTTGTTTTTTATATATTGTCTTATTTTTTGTCTCATATATTATTTATTTAAAATCATAATAAAATTCACTTAAAGTTGTGCCTTGTAAGCCTTGATCTTTAAAATAAGCTAGCATTGTTTCCAGTTGCCTATAGCTTCTCTCTATATCCTCTTCGTTTTTGGCATAAGGACTTCCCCCCGGCATAAGCTCACTGGAATGAATCATAAATTGAATAAAGGGCAATTTGTTTTTCTGAGCTGCTTTATAAATTCTTTTAAAATCAGCTTTAGTAGAATTTTGAAAAATTCTCAACCACTTCAATCTCACAAACAAACGATTGATAACTTTTTTCAAAAATGACTCTGGCAAGCTCAAAACCAGTTTGCCAAAAATATTGTTTTCTTTTTTAAATACGCCTGTAAACAAAACTGTCATAGGAATTTCCAAAAGGCTACTATGTCCTGGGGCAGATATATTCTGTGGATCCAAAAAATATGGACTGGCTGGGAAAAATCGATAATCAGGCCCACCTTGTCCACTTGGATCTCCTTTGGTATTTTTCCATGATATCTTTGGTGTGACCGAAGAGTCTACAATGTAGTTTTGACGTATCAGCTCACTAGCCACCCTCTTGTCAAAACCCCATCTGCCAGCCCTGAAGCTCTTGGGACGGATACCAAAGTTGTTTATGATACTTTGTGTCAAAACAGCTAATTTATCTCTGATCTCGCCGTCTGAAAGCTCGTGAGGAAATCTATGTACTTTGTTTTCCCAAAACTCGTCTTTTTCAAATGGAGGCGATGTCCAAGGATGCATATGAGCGCCAATCTCGGCTGTAGATTTTTCCTGCCATGGTTTCAATATAGCTATAGAACTTGGATCAGTAGCTACTTCATAAGTAAGTAGATAGGTGGGCTTAAAACCATACCTCTCACAAAGCTCTTGAAAACGAGGAAGAAATTTAATATTTTCCAGACTAGTTTTATCTGGACGCTTCCATTCATTATCTCTTTCTGTATCAACTGTGATTATAAGCTTCATACGTTTGTAAAACCTCTAAATCTCATCCACCATTTTATAATTGGTGAATAAACCTTGAAATAATAATAACATTCTTTGCGCTCACCACCAAAGGCTTCCTTAAATTCTGCCAACGTACGCATATGTTTTTTGTCTGAATCTGGAGAAATACCCCCTAGATCAATCCATTTGTGCCCGCTATCCTTAGCATATTTTATAGCATGCCAAATCAACATCCGATTGGCCTGACCAATTATTTCACGCTCACGACTATCTCTGGATTTATGCAATGACGCCAAAACCAAAGCTCTGATATAGATACCATTGGAAACAAAAATACCACCAGCTATCATCTTGTCTTCATGATAAGCTGCTATCAGAGTACAATTCTTTTTACAGGCACTGATATTATCTTTAGGTAGACCACTCTTTTTTCTAAAATTTTTATAAATCTTTTTTAGTTGCCCAAAATTTGGGTCACGCTGTACAACTATACCATTTTTTTCTCCTCTTTTGATCTGCTTTTGGATAAACTTTTTTCTCATCTTTGACCAGATGCTTTCTAAGTCTTGACTGAGATCAATAACAGTAGTCAGGCCATCGCTACGCTTGAATCCTTCTACGTCATACTTTTCATAAGAAAAAAAGTTGACCATAGCAGCACCCTTGATATCAAAAGGCTTGGCAAACCAAAACCAATACTTGGGCAAAATCTTGTTGCAGCCCAATCCATAATAATAATATTTTAGGTTTTTATCTTTCAATTCCATTATTTTTTTGCTTTGACCAAAAGTAAATGACCAAATTTATTTATATAAAGAATCTTTTCAGACAATCTAGATATTATTCCAGCTAGTCTAGCTGGTAATTTTATCCTTGCTTCCAAAGGAAGAGTGATGTCTATAGGCCAAACTTTTACTTGGGAAAATGTTTTTTTGAATTCATCTTCAATCTCCTGAGAATCAAAATAGTGAAAAAATATACCTGAATTATGTGTTCCTTCTTTACTCAAATTATTTTTTTGACGACGCAAATCAAAGTGATAAACACTAGAAACCGACACACCGCCATCAACTAAAGTAGAAAAATTATTTGTGATAAAATTATTTCTCTGGCCAGAAGTTGGTACATGCTCCAAAAACTGAAAAGAACAAGATATATCAAAATAATTTTCTCTAGTTTTGAGCTGAACAGAGTCAGCTAGAACTAAACCTACATTTTTTTTGTCTGACAATTTTTTGGCCAAAAATCTCAATGAATTTAAAGAAAAATCATTAGCCAAGACTAGGTCTGCTTTGGCAACAATCATCTCTGTAATACGTCCCGTACCACAACCATACTCTATAACTCTACTACCTTTCAATTTACCCAAGGCCTTTATGGTAGAAGGTACTTCTTTTTGATATCTAGTAGACAGCCTTTCATCGTAAGACTCAGCTTCTCTGTCTCTAGCCTCTATTTCATCTTTCATTATATCAGGCAGACCTGATTGGCCAGAGAGCATATTGAGGATACCATTATTTATCTGATACATCTCCCCACACTCTTTGCATTTCAAATGACCAGAAAAAATCACCTCATCATCCTCAGAATCTATACTATCTATTTCTAGTTCAGAATTATCTTTTTGACAGACAACAGAATCTATTAGTTTTTTGTTAAATCCTAGGCTCATATTATTTTATTAAATTTTTCATAAAATTTTTGACCACTATGATTTTCTTGAGCTAGCTCAAAACTCCGCTGACCCATTTGTGTTATCTTGTCTCTATCAGCAAAAACCTGCTTGAGAATTTTTAACAAATCATCTACGCTTTTTTCTTTGAAAATGTAACCATTTTCTCCTTCTTCTATATAACAGCGCGTTCCGTTGTCGTAAGTACTCAAAACTGCAAGTTTGCTAGCCATGGCTTCTGCTACAGATACAGAAGCAGCTTCATCCCAACTAGGTAAAACCAATAGGTATTGCGTCTTNAGGTCTTGCGTCTTTAAAAATTCCAATACTTCTTTGTGTGGCAATTTTATTTTTCTCTCTACTATGTTGCTCAATTTGTTTTCTTTGATGTAATGCAAAAGATTGTCTGTATATTTACCCTCGTCTTCCTCCCCAATCAAAGTAAGCTTCAAATCAAAATAATCTTTCAATTGATTGATAGCCTTGACCAAAACAAGCTGACCTTTTCTTTCTTGAAATTTCCCTACACAAACAATATTTATTTTATTGTCCTTAAAATATGTTTTATCAAAATCTTTTACATCAACTACATAAGGTATATAAAGCAAATTTTTGTTTTTGTTGCTATACTTTCTATCACCTGAAATTGGCGTTATTACTTTGGCGCCAAAAAGCTTGCCCACTAAATCAACTGAATGACTTTTTTGCTTTGGTCTATACTTGTCTATCTGAAGTAAAACAATTATTTTTTTGCCCAGTAATCTACCAAAAATCAAAGCAAAAATAGAATATATACTTTGGATGTTTTTTATGACCAAGACATCTGGATTTATTTTTTTTATTCTCCAAAAAGTCTTGAAAAACCCTGGATGAGCATAACGAAGTTCAAAAGGGTTTTTCATCAATTGATCTTTGGGTTTTTTGACAAAACGATTAATAAGTTTGAAGCACCATGAATAGCCCAAAATTTCTGGTTCAACTGCATCATAGTCCTCTGATTTTCCTTTATACATAGCCAAAACATTGACTTTATGACCATGTTTGATTAGGGTTTTTGCTCTATAGTGCAAATTTGTATGATACCTAGGTACCACAAAAAGAAATTTCATTAGGCAATTTTTAGGATTCTATAGTCATAATTAGAATACAAAACAGAAACATTGTCAACCTCAGATGCATCATATAAATCTGCATATTTCCCTCGAGGCAAAAGTATATGAGTAGATCCCAGCTCTTTGGCAAAAACCAATACCTCATCAAAGTTTTCAGCATCTTTGACTATTTCATCATATTTCAATCTTTGTTCGTACCAAAAAACGCTATTGTCAAAACTAGAAGTAATCCAAGCTGAGCCTTCTTTTTTTGTTAGGTTGGTATCTCTTTGGCTCAAAATTTTAAACTTAAACTCATTTTGAAAATCATCAAAGACAAAAATTTTTGCCTCTCCTTTTACCAAATTTTCTTTTGACCAATAAGCTACATCTAGCAAAGTAGAAAAATCTCTCAATTCTTCCTCTGCGACAACCGGCGCTAGATTAAATTTATCCCGAATTGATTCTGGAACCACCACTCTGGTAATTGATCTTACTATAGGTGCTGAAAAATGAATTGGGCCCAAAAGTAAAACCAAAGATACAAATATAGCCCAGGCCTTTTTGTTCAATTTTTTATAAAGTATATAGACAAACAAAACAGCCTGCCCTATCCAAAGAAAACCAATTACCCTCATCAATCGTAAATGCTCCATAAATACGGGAGGCATCCCTTTTTTGTGTAATACAAAATTTACTACCTCAACCAAGGCTATAAACAACACAAGTATAATAGTAAATAAAATATTTATTTTGCCCAAAGTAAATTGCTCCTTGCTCAATCTCTCTCTAAATCTTTTTAGCAAATATATTGAAGCCAAAAACACCAAAAGAAGGGGTAGGCCATCCCAAATACTACGCTTGAGAGTGCCAAAATCAATACCTCTAAGTGAGCCATCTGGAATACGATAATCAACTATCTCTGCTTGCAAGGCTAACTGCTCTGCAGTCAAATGAGCTTCATTG
>PKTI01000018.1 GCA_002869235.1 Candidatus Parcubacteria bacterium | reverse complement strand
TAGTTCTATCAAAAGTAACAATAGTATCATGGACAGAAAAGCCCAAAATAGTCAGCAAAGCCGTCACAAATAGGCTATCTACTTCTATATTAAACAAATATCCTAAAACTGAGAATATACCAGTCACTATCAAAATATCGTGTGCTAGGGCAATAATAGCTGAAATACCATACTTCCAAGAAGCAACTGGCTTGGAAACCTTGCGGAAAGCATAGGCAATGTAGGCTACGATAAATATTAGAACTATTACTATAGATTCAATAGCTTTAGCTTTTAGCTCGCTACCAATAATTGGTCCAATAGATTCAAAACGGTTTTCTGTCAAAACATTATTCTCTACTCCTTCTATTTCTATATTTCCCAGACCCTCCAATATTTGTTGGTGAGTAGTTTCATCTACATTTTCAAAACGTAGTAAATATTCAGTTTCATTACTTGGCTGGACTCTTAAGCTTTGTATTTCAAGTTCATTTAAAGTATCCTCTATCTGGTTTATTTCTGGTCTAGCTTGAGAATATGATATTTCTAACAAACTACCTCCAGTAAAATCAATACCCAAACGTAAACCCCAAATAGCCAAAGCCAATATAGACAGAGCTACTAGGACTCCGGAAAAAGTAAACCAAATTTTCTTTTTTTCAATGATATTATACATACTATTATTCTTTAGTAACCCTTTTTACTCCAAATAAGCCCAATTTATTTTCTAGATGTTNNTTGTTGACTATCATGCGCATAAAAGTTCTAGTGACGGTAATGGCGGAGAACATAGAGATTACTATACCAATAGCCAAAGTAATGGCAAAACCTTTTATAATAGATGAGCCAAACCAAGCCAAGATCAAACAAGTGATAATAGATGATATATTTGAATCTCTAATTGATGACCAAGCTCTAGTAAAACCATTTTCAATAGAAGAATTCAGGCTACGTCCTTTGGCAAGCTCCTCTTTGGTACGCTCAAAAATCAAAATATTGGCATCAACCGCCATACCTATAGACAAGATGAAACCAGCTACACCAGCCAAAGTCATAGTGACAGGGATCATTTCAAAAATAGCCAAAGAAATAATAGTGTAGATAGCCAAAGCTATTACAGCCAAAACTCCAGGCAATCTATAGAAAATAAGCATAAATAAGGCAGCAGCAATCAAACCAATAATACCAGCCAAAAGACTCTTTTGGACTGATTCTGCACCCAAGGTAGCTCCTACAGTTTGTTGACTGATGAGCTCTATAGGCACTGGCAAAGCACCTAGATTGAGGTCTTTGACCAATTGTTTGGCTTCTTCTACAGTAAAGTCTCCAGAAATTCGAGCACTACCATCAGTAATCGGTTCTTGGACAATTGGTTGAGACCTCATTTCACCATCCAAAAATATACCAATAGGCATACCTACATTGTCAGTTGTCAATTGAGAAAATATTTCTTTACCTTCATCATTGAATTCTAGAAGTACTATAGGTTGGTTTGTAGTTGGTTCAAATGAAAGACTAGCTTGGTTGATGTATTTACCAGTTAGTCCAGTTTCTTTCCATGGTGATTGGAAAATAGGGCTATCAGGAGAATGTTTGATCAATATATGAGAAGCTCTTACTTCTCTAGCTCCATTTTCATTTAGACGTTCGTCTAGTTTTTTGATAATATGATAACCTTCAATGGAAACAATTAGCTCTGGAGAAACATCACCGACTTCCAAATCTTCAAAAATAGCTTGGTCAACTTCTGGTAGGAAAAAACCTTTTTCTTGCCAAGGCATTTCACCGCCAGCTGAAGCAGTACTTTCATCTTCACTGTACTCTTCTGCCAAAGTAGCAAAGTCTTCACCAGCAACTACTCTATCAAGTATTTCCTGGGCCCTTGTCTTTTCCGGTGTCTCAACTTCTGCATCAAATGATGTATCAGGGAGTTTGAATTCTAGATGAGGAGTCCTATCTATAATTGCTATAGCTTCGTTTACATCTTTGACACCAGCCAACTCTACGATGATACGATAATTGTCACCACTAAAGTTTGTCTGTACCACTGGTTCAGAAACTCCATAGGCATTTACTCTTCTTTCTATTACATCGCGAAGAGCCTCTACTCTATCTGCCACATCTGTATTTTCCAATTCAGATACATCAGCTTGATAAACCAAGTGACTACCACCTTGTAGATCGAGTCCTAGGTGTACTTTGAATTGGTTAAACCATTTGGCGGTAGGAACTGATTCCGGCAATTTTGGCGTAACAATTAAAGCAGTAAATAGTGTGATTAAAAATATAAGCACAAAAGTAAAACGTACTTTTTTTGTGGTTACTTGTCCCTTTGTTGTTTTTTTATAGTTTGTCATAGTAAAAATTCACAATGCCCATATTTTAGCACAATTTTGGGATTTGGCAAGGCTTTTTTTTGTGCTTTATCCACCAAATTAAAACACCTTAATATGAATTATATCAAGGTGTTTTTGGGTTTCTATTGTGTTGTGTTTTTACAAATCAGCTTCAGCTTCATCCAAATCTAGCTCATTTACCTTTTCCCAGTCATTTTCATCTAGTATTACTATATAATCTTCGGCAACTATATACATATAATCATCTATATATAGAGCTCTTTTCACTTGTGACATACTGACAGCTCGGACTAGTTCTAGCTTATCGTCTGTATAAGAAAATACATACCCACCTTGGCTACCTGGCAAAAAGAATACTTGATGTTTTGTGTCTAGCAAAAAGGCATGGTGATTTCTCAAAGTTTCAGAATCGTATTCATCCAAAATATATTTGTCTATCTCTTGTGGTGAGCTAGGGTCAGATACATCAAAGTAAGAAATTTTTACTTGATTGTCCTCTTCCCCGATGCCCAAGACTTTTTCGTCACTTATAGGATGTAGGTATGATGAATATCCTGGTATCTTGAGTTCACCTGTCATTTGGGGATTATTGGCCTGGGAAAGATCTAGCACGTAGAATGGATCTGTACGACGGAAAGTAACCAAATATCCTCTGTCGCCTATAAATCTAGCTGAATATATTTCTTCAGTTAATCCTAGATCAAGAATAGAACCTTTTACTTTTAGATTTTTATCCAAAACATATACATCATTGGCACTTTCATCTAGCCTACCAAAACCAAACCAACCTCGTCCGATGGTGGTAGCTATTCTTAGGTTGTTGTCATACTCATCTAGAGAAAATTGATTGAGCGGAGTACCTGGTACTACACCGTTTGCCCTTACTGACAAATTATCCAAGTCTATTTTGACTATTCCAGATCTTATCAAATTACGTTTATTTTCTTCCATGAAGTCTTGGATGCGATTTTCAAATTCATTTTCCAAAAGCATAGCCTCGTCTTCATCTATTGTTTGATACCACTCTTCAAATATTGTTTCTAGCTCTACTATCTTGGCTCTATAGCTGATATCGTATGAATTGAGCTTGGCCATTCTACTTATTATATTTTGTGGTACTAGATCAGATGCTTTTTCAGTAAAGAAAGTGTACATAAATTGGAACTGATCAAAACGTTCTTCATAGGTAATATAGATATTTTTTTCGGACATATATACCACTGAAGATCCACTATTGCCCAAAAAGGCTACTTGATCCTTTACTTCGCCTGATTCCATATCAAGACTGACTACATTGTAGCTGATATTGGCTGGACCTGGGTCAACAGGGTGATATATATATGTACAATCCAAGCTGGTGCTTGTGCCATCTACCTCTAGGAGTGGCATAGGACAACGATAATTGTTGTTGAGGTATGTAGAGGTGACTAGATATATTTTGTCGCCCATCAATCTAGCGGTACGGTAATTTTGCCTGTCTTCCAGCTTGAGTGTCCATGTTTTGGCTGGGTTCTGTTTGTCACTTACATCATAAGCATATAAGTATCTACCAGAAAGCACTACCAAAATATTATCCTTGTACAAAAGATCTCCAGTTTCAAGTATTTGAGAGTCCAAGCCCAAATCTTCTATTGGCCAAGCATTTATCAAGTTTGTTTTTGGCTGTTCATATTGCTCTGGGGGCATTATATCTTCAGAGCCAATCACATCTATATCCATCACAGGCATTGGCCCATCAAAATAATAATAGTTTTGAGTACCAGAAAAATATATTTCTTTACCGTCGGTCTTCAATATATCAGGCTCATCTATACCTTCTACTTGGACATTGGTTCCAGAAACCCTTTGACTTTCTCCTCCTAAACCAAGATTAATATTTTGTAGGTCATTTAAGCCCCACTCATCAGTTCCATCCATAGCACTTGGCGCTGCTTCCAAGACCATGTTTCTAGCTGAACCAGAATATGAATCAAATTCACTGATTTGAGAAATATAAGAAGCTAACTCATCAGGAGATGAAAAAGCTTTGATCTCATTTGTTTGGTGCAGAGAGATATTGAATGGGTCCCCTAGACGGGCAAAAATGTCTTGGTATTTGCGTTGATCTTGTACAAAACTAGCAGATAGTATAAAGACCAAGCTGATTGAGGCCACAACTATTAGGATCATAATCCAGATAACCATGTAGCCATAGTTGTTTTTTGTTTTTCTTTTTCTAGCCATATTTTTATTTTAATTTTTTACATTCAATATTATAACATAAAAGCCCTGTTTTATACAGGACTTTAATTACCACCAAATCTTCGGCCGCGTTTTTGAAATTCTTCTATGGCCTTATCCAAATCTTTGGTTGTGAAGGCCGGCCAATCTTTTTGAGGAAAGTAAAATTCACTATATACTGATTGCCAAGTCAAAAATCCAGACAATCTTTGTTCACCAGAAGTTCTGATAATAAGGTCTGGGTCAGGCATGTCTTTGGTATAGAGATATTTTGCAAATAATTTTTCATCAATCTTATCTGGATTTATTTTATCTTTTATTATATTTTTGACAGCATTTAGTATTTCAGCTCTACCTCCGTAGTTGAGACAAACATTGAGTGTTCCCTTGGTGTTGTTTTTTGTTTTTTTTATAGCTGTTTTTATCCCAGATTGTAGCTCATCATCAAATGCCCTTGTATTACCGAGAATATTTAATTTTATTCCATTTTTATCTAATTCTTTGACTTCTTTAGTCACCATTAATTTGAATAAATCCATCAAATAAGAAACCTCTTCTTTGCTTCTGTTCCAATTTTCTGTCGAAAAGGCATAAACAGTCATTATTTTAATACCTTTTTCATAAGCATGATTGGCAATTGTTTTTAAGTTTTCAAAACCTTTTTGGTGTCCAAAAAGAGTGGGCTTTGATCTAGCTTTGGCCCACCTTCTATTTCCATCCAATATAATACCAATGTGTTGGGGTACTTTGTCCATTTTATACTGTTTCGTTGTATAGAGATAGTAAGATAAATTGTGACAAGGCGTACGCTGCTAGGACTATGGCCAATCCCACTGCACCAGCTACCATAGCATTGTTTCCAGTTTTGTTTTTTTCCGCGTCACCATAAGCAGTCATTTTTTTGAAACCACCAAATATAATACCAGCTACAGCAAGGGTTCCCAAAAATCCCAGAGCCACATTGATAACACCAGCAATAGTATCGTTGATATTTTTTGTTCCGGTGTTTAGATTTTGTAAGGCATTGGTCCCCCAAATATCTGAACCACTAGCCTGAGCTGAAGCTATTTTTGGCAAAAATAGTAAAGAAAAAATAATTATTTTTTTCATTTTTTTATTCTTCTTGTTGATTAAAGTAGCCCTCTAATAAATATGAGCTAGGTTTGCTAGAATCATTTTTCTTATTTTCCAAACTAACTACAATTTTATCAAAACTAAGCATTCCTTCATATATGTCTCCAGTTGCGTAGCTTATACGATATTTATCTTCTTCTTTTTCTAGATCACCAAGATAAAAATAAGCATCAGGAGCTACACCGCCTGTGAGCCAAGCTGAGTACTTCTTGTCCTGTTCTGGATCGGCTAAATCAGAATAAAGATCTACTGTAAAAAAAGTAATAGCGTCTGAGGCTTTAGTAGCCATGCCATTTTTGCTGTTGTCTTTTAGCACAGTCAGCTCGGTAGCTGAGGTGTCTATAGGGTAAAGAATGATATCTTTTTTATTGGCCTGAGTGCCCTCATCAGCTTCTATGATATTTTTGACTATATCCTCTACTTCTGGATTTGTATTATTTTCCGCTGAAAGGTATTGGTAATAACCAAAGCCCATGGCTGCTAAAACCAATATTAAGATAATTAAAAGTGTATTTTTCATATATTTTTATTAGTTTAATTATAGCAACATATAATAAAATTGCCAATAAAAAGCCCGCACTAAGCATGTGCGGGGCATTCGGCCCGGAGTCTGCTGATGGAAAGCACGTGTGGTTCAAGATGTACACTGTACCAATGGAGGTTTAGCCTTTCGAAAAAGGCCAGTTCCAATTGTACGACGATGTGGTTACCGTCAGTCGACAATACTTTCATTCCGTGCGCCGGAAAACGATAATGTTCAAAGAGTTTGTCCAGAGACAAACGAAGAATATCATCGGGTCGGGCACCAATGAGCGCTTTGTCTTGTTCAGACTGTTGGGGACTAGGAGCAGCGAATGTTTTACTCATGACCAACCCCCTTGGGTTTATGTGAATGGACTTTGTTTTAAATTTGTGGTATATAAAGGTAGGTTCTTTGAAAGGAGTGTAATGAAACAACGAGCTACGACCAAGGCATGGATAAATTTGCCAGATGGTTCCAGAATTCCGCCAATGACTCAAGTCCAAGTCCTGTACCCACCGACAGTACGCAATATCCAATTATCAAAAGATAATCTCGCAACATACACTCTATTTATCAGGATTGCAATTCCTCAGTTGAACTATAAACAAGCAGAAGTTCCTTTTGACCAGATTCAGCTGGAAGTGCAAACTACTATCAGACCTCACTAGAGGTCTTTTTATATTTTTTTAATACTTTTTAAAAACACGTAGGCTATAATACCACCCACTATAGCAGTAAACAATTGTGGCCAAGCCATCATAGCAGAAACTGTATTGGCAAGTTCTTTTTTTAAGAGTAAATTGACCACTATATAACTAGTTGACCAGAGAAATACAAATTTTACAATACTAGAGCCTATTATTCCCAACCAATAATTTTTTTCCTTGAGAGCTGCAAATGAAACCACCATGATTGTATTGCTGATAATAATAAAGGGTATCATGGGTGCTAATATAGGTGGTAATAGTCCGACTGCAAGAGCAATGGTACTAGGAAGTAAGCCTAGCACTATGGCATTTTGTGTTCCTAGTAGCACCACAGCTACATACAAAACTGCGTTGACCATGGGCCCAGTGAGCCATTGTTGATGAAAAAGAGGCAATACAGTAGCTATACCAAGTAAGGCTGCAAACTGCACCATTGTTTTTACTTGGCTGTTGTTTAAAGTTAAAGTTTTTGCTTTGGCCATATATTTTGATTATTTTTTATATGGGGTTGGGTGTACTTCTTTTTCTTTCTTACTAAAAGTAGTATGACAGGTTTTGTGAACATTGTCATGATCAGCCAAAAATTCTTTGTATAAGGTTTTTACAAAAGGACTTTCGTCTGCCATACGTATATTTTTACGATTGTCTATATTGTACAAACCTTGTGCTCTTTTTTTGCGAATCTCATCGTTGACTGGTACTGGCTGTCCTCCACCTCCAATACAACCACCAAAACAAGCCATCATTTCTACGTAGTCATAAGCTTTGGGATTTTCTTTTAGTTCATCAAGTATTTTTTGAGCATTAGCAGCACCATTGACTACACCAACTTTCAATTTTTTGCCATCAATGTCTATTTCTGCTTTTTTGAAACCCTCTATTCCTCTGACTTGTTTCAATTCCAATTTGGGCAATTTTTTGCCAGTTATCATTTTGTAGGCAGTACGCAAAGCTGATTCCATTACACCACCAGAGGCACCATATATCACACCAGCTCCAGTCGGAGCGCTGATAAATGGATCAGGGGCCACTGCTTTTACTTCTTTGAGGTCTATCTTGTGTTTTTTTAGAAGTTGAGCAAATTCACGGGTAGTTAGTACATGGTCTACTGGCTTGATATCACCAATCATTACTTCTGGACGTTCTATTTCGTATTTTTTGGCTACACAAGGCATGATAGACACTACGACTATATCTTTGGGGTCAATATTATTTTTTTCTGCCCAATAAGTTTTTATTAGCCCACCCATAATGATTTGCGGTGAACGTACGCTAGTCAAATGAGGAATGAATTCTGGTTGATAAAATTCCAAATATTTGACCCAGCCAGGACAACAAGAAGTAAACATTGGTACAGAAGCTTTTTTATCACCTAGTCTTTCTATGAGTTCCTTGGCTTCTTCTATAGTAGTGACGTCAGCTGCTACTGATACATCAAAGACGTTTTCAATACCTAGTTTTTTGATAGCAGCAATTAGTCTACCAGTGACAATAGAGCCGTGAGGCATTCCAAATTCTTCTCCAATAGTACTACGGATAGATGGAGCAAATTGAAAAACTACTGTCTTGCCTTGATCTTTTTGTTTGAGAGGTTCTTCTATAGATTCAAATTCACCTACACCTTCAAAAGCTCCTACTGGACAATGGGTCAGACATTGACCACAATAAATACAATCTTTTTTGGGGTCACTAGATGGAGTGACCTCATAAAAATCACCCTTTTTTTCATACTCCAAAAAACAAGCACCTACTTTTTTGCAGATATCTACACAGATCCCACAATCAATACATTTTTTGCTATCAAAGATAAGGGCTGGTCCGAATTGATGGACAGGATGATCCTTTTTTCTGTCAGGAAATTTGTTTATTTTTACTTTATTTTCTTTGGCAAATTCTTTGATACTGCAATTGTATTTATATATACAATCAGCACATTCTTCACAGTGCTCTGTAAAAATAAGTTCCAAATTTGTTTGTTTGGCTCGTGATATATTTTTGGAATCAGTCAAAATGTCCATTTCTGGCTCTGCTTGAGTATTGCAAGCTGTAAACAAGCCTTTTTTGCCTTTTATTTCTACTAGACACAACCTACAAGAACCTTGCGCTACTGTATCTGGATGATAGCAAAGTCTAGTGATAAATATTTTGTTTTTTAGAGCAACATCCAAAATAGTTTGACCTTCTTTGGCTCGATAAGATTTTCCGTTTATTTTTATAAAAAATGTTTTTTTGTTTTTGGACATTATATTTTCAAAATTTTGTGAGACATTGTTCTGAGTGGTGGTACTACCATCTTACCCAAGGCACAAAAGCTAGTGTTTTCTAAAGTAAATAATAAATCTTCAAAATCTTCTTTGGATATTTCTTTGTTCTTTATCATTTCGGCTAGTCTGTATGTGCCTTCACGACAAGGAGTACACTTGTCACAATTTTGTGCCATAAAAAATTGGAGCCACTCAGACATCAATTCGTAGGGGTCTGTTTTTTCTTGGTTGTGAACAACTATAGATCCTGATCCTTGGGCTAGTTGATCTATTTCTGTGTCCAAGATTATTTCACCGCTAGCTCCTCCACCCACTTGAGCAAAAAATTTGAAGTCAGGTAGGTTTTTTGTTTCTTTTAATATATCTTTTATAGTGGCTTTGGCTGATAGCTCATAAACACCAGGATTTTTGACATCACCCAAGATGGTGTAGAATCTTTCATTGTTGTATTTGCCCTCAGCTATCTTGGCGGCATAATAAAAAGTTTCAATATTGTTTATCAAGGTAGGATAGTCATGTATACCAGCTTGTCCTGGAAATGGTGGTTTGTGTCGAGGACGCAAAATACTTTTTTCTATTTCTTGGCAAACCATAGTTTCTTCACCAGAAAGATAGCCACCTTTTTCTGCAAAAACCTCTATAGGCAAATCGCCGATCAATTTTTTTAGTTTGTTTTTGTATTTTTTGAAATAATCTTTGCGCAAATAAATAAAAGCCGAGCTATTCTCTATAGCATCCAGAGCCAACTTAAGACCTTGTATCAATGTCTCTGGATAATGCTCGACTATGTATCCGTCTTTTTGAGTAGCTGGTTCACCCTCAGAACCATTGGCTACAATATATTTTGTGTCAGATTTTTGGTCCTTTACCATTTGCCATTTCAAATGAGTAGGAAAAGCAGCTCCACCGCGACCTAGTAGATTGGCTTTTTTTAGCTTGGTAATTATATCTGACATAGATGCATATATTTTAGCATATTTTTTGTTTTGATGAAATAAAAAAAAGGGACCTACTAAGATCCCGATAGTTTGCTCAAGCTGTCAGTGTTTGGGCTGTGTCGCGTGCCATGCTAGCGATTTCCTTTGCCTTTTCTGAGGCAGCTCCCGTGTAGTTTTCGGGGTTTTCCAGGAAATCCAAGACTTGGGACGGAATAGCACCTAGCACTTTGAGGAGCTCTTCATCTTCTTCAGCTTTGCCTCGCAAAACTTCAGTCAAAGAAAGCTGCTCTTTTACAGCTATGGGCATGAGTTGGTGAGAAACAAAGTGATGGGCATCACCATCATATCCTGCCATCTGTAGGGCTATGTAGATGGGTTCTGCCAGGATGTAGCGTGAACTGGTGTTGAAATTGCGTTGACAGGCAGCCGGATCGATAGTAATTCTACTGATAAAAGCTTTGCTGTCCACAGACTTGCGTCGTAGCAGACTGTTGAGCTGTTGCTGAAGATTGACCAGAATGACCGGGAAGTCGCGCATGATACAGCTAGCCACCAGATCTCGCTGGTGATCAGTGATCATGATTTCCATGACCTTCCCAAACTCAGCTCTGGACTTCAGCCACATACCCTCCATATTTTCGAAAGTAATCGGATTGCGTTTGTGGGCCATAGTTGATGACCCCACTTGTCCGTCAGCAAACTCCTCTGCTACCTCACCTATTTCACTGCGCATGAGGTGACGACAATCACGACCCAGTTGGGCAATGGCAGCCGACATCTGTAGGCAAGCAAAAAGGAAGGAGCTGAGATTTTCTGGCGGCAGTACTTGCGTACTGATGGTAGCGGGATCTAGGCCGAGCTTGCGCAAGACCAAATCTTCGAAAGTATAGGGTATCTCGACCTCAGCAGGTTTTTGCATATGCGGTCCGTAGAATCCTAGGCCAACTTGAGCGTTGTAGGCGCCTACCGCTCCGGAGATCTTGCCGACCAATCCGTTTGCGGTTTCATCCATACGCTTCCAGTTGACGCAGATTCTATTTAGGATGGATGCCAGCCAAAAGCCGACTGTGATGGGTAGTGCGTGCTGGCCGTGGGTACGACCAATCTGCAACTGATCCGCAAAACGATCAACTAGGTCAGCAAAATTGATTACCAACTCTTGTAGGCTGTGCCGAAGAACGTCACGGTAAGCAGCACGGTAGTGCAACATTCGACCAGTATCCAGTGGATCGTAGCTGGTCAAAGGCACGTGCACCCAAGGAGCTAGACGAGGTCCAACTATCTCTTGGGCAATTCTCACCCAGGCACGAATGTCGTGACCAGTGGGCTTGCCGTATTGCGGGGTATGAGTCCTCTCGACTTGGTCTACTAGAGTTGTGGGGATTGCCAACAGACGCTCGATTACATCGGGCTTGAGATCCGACATCACGTCAGTCGGAATAGCACCAATCTCACCTAGTGTCTGCATGACTGCGATCTCGACTTCGCCTACGCCCTGAAAGAGCTTGTCGTAGCCGAAAATAGGCTGGAGTTGTCTTGGTTGATAACGTGGGTTACCAGGAAGCATCAGATTTTCCAAGGTTTTCACCTCCTCTCAAAATTTTAGTGTGCATCGTTACGGGGGAACTTTAAAACCTTAACACATTTATCAAAATTGACAAATAAGCATATAAATTGTAACAATTAAAGCAGCGCCAAGGTTCCTTCAACATCTAAGGGGGTGAACAGCATGGATCAAGCGCTAGTTATCTACGGCATGTTTGCCTTCGCAGGCTTTTTGTTTGGTTTCTTCCCTTCTTTTGTCATTGCGGGCCTCAGCAAACAGATCACTATCACCAGAGTTCCTCTGGGACCAGCCATCTGCTTTGTCACCTACATAGTTGCCCTGCAAGTGCAGGTCGACCAAGTACAGAGCATCCCGCTCGTACACAAGTGGGGACTTTTCATCACTGTCATGGCCTTGGCTATACTTGGTCAATACCTTTCATACAAAGCCCTGCAAAACGCCTTATCCGGAGAGTAATCTCCGGTTTTTTATTTAATCTTGACAATATCGAGTATAAAGGATAGTGTGATTTATCGACGCTCGTACCCTATAACCCCATCTTTGGCGAAAGGAGAATCATTTGGCTATTGATGTTAATCGTCGGGTGACCAATCGTATCGAAAGGTACTCACCCGGTGGAAACCTGGACCACACCGCCAAGCTTTATCGAGCTATGGCAGCGGTGCGCCACCCTCAAGTGGTGGCTCATACAGACCGTGTGGCCCTCTTGGCCGAAAAAATTGCCATTACCTTGGGCAAGGATTCCAAGGCGGCTTTCTTTGCCGGCCTACTCCATGATTTCGGTAAGATCGTCTTGCCCGACACACTCTTCGACGGACACGACATCAGCGGCGACGAATATGCCGAAATCAAGACACACGCCATTTCCGGTTTCGATATTCTAGGTGAATTTCACATGTTCACGGCCATGTGCGCTGGTCTGCACCATGCTTTGTACCATCGCGGTTATGGCCTGACCATAGATGATTTCCCCAAGGGCATTACCCTACCTTTGATCAAAAAGGTTTTGGAGACTGCTACCATCGTTTCCATTTGCGATTTCATTGATGCCTACACCCACCGCAAGACCAAGCTCAAGCACAGTCCTGCTAGCAAGGGCAAGTCCGAGGGCAAAACCCTTCGCGAGCTGCTCCTGGCCCAGTATCCGGGCGATGCTCAGTTGATTGATCTTGCCTTGGAGGCAAACCAAGAATTCGCTGAAGTAGCTTAAGAATATCCCGTCAGTAAAATGACGGTTTTTTATTTAATCTTGACAAAATAAGGCTTTTATGATATAAGATAGGCACGTTCCTTTCACCTGTAATGGGTGATGTTGATGAGAAAAACAGGAGGCTGAAACCATGAGCAAGCGGATGTCCGTCTTGATCCTGTCCCTCGTGACCCTGCTGGTCGCCTTCCAGGCGGCCGAATTCTTCACTGCTCCGCAGTCGCCGGCCGACTACATCAAGTCGCAGATCGCCATGAAGCGCGTGGAGAACCGCGTGCAGCAGACCTTCGACCAGGGCGGTACCGACGCCGTCGCCATGCTGACCAACTACCCCATCAACGAGATGGGCTACACCTTCACCGTCGGCCTGCACTTCACCGACACCAGCGACTACCACGCCACCGGCGCCTTCGTCTTCCTCTACTCCAACCCCAACGACGCCGAGATGGCCACGGGCCGCACCTTCTACGACCAGGAGATCCTGGTCGACTGGAACACGCCCTACGAGCCCCCGCACCTGACACTGGTCAGCGCCAGTACGCCGCTGCGGACCAGCAACATCAACCTGCAGACCATCCCCAGGCTCGACCTGGGCAGCTGATCACCTGATCGGCGCCGGCTAGCAACAGCTAGCCTTTTTTATTTGACCTGTCTCGAGCTTGACTACGGCGAGCTCAGTCGAGGCGTCGAGAGAAACAAAAAACCACCTCTTAACTAGGTGGTCTTTAAATATTATTTTTGGCGGAGATTTTTCTTTCTGTCATTTTCGGTCAAAAATTGTTTGCGCAAGCGGACATTTTCTGGTGTGACTTCTAGATATTCATCATCAGATATTATTTCCAAGCCTTTTTCTATATTCAATATTGATGGTGGTGTCAGAGTGATAGCTTCATCAGCTCCAGAGCTACGCATATTGGTTAGTTGTTTTCCTTTGGTTGGATTGACCATCATGTCTAGTCCTTTGGCAGTATTGCCAATGACCATGCCCTCATATACGTCCATACCTGGCCCAATATACAAAGTACCACGATCTTGGAGATTGAATAGAGAAAATCCCAGAGCTTTGCCAGTAGCCATAGACACCATAGAACCAACATCACGTTTTTTGATTTCACCGACATATGGTCTGTAGCCAATAGTACGAGCACAAAGGATACCTTCACCGCGAGTATCTACAGTAAATTCTCCTCTATAACCAAGTAGTCCTCTGGTTGGTATCTCAAATATAATACGCATTTGATTGTTGTCAGACTTCATATCAATGGCAATACCTTTTCGTTTGCCCATTTTTTCCATCACAACTCCAGAGCTAGCTTCTGGTACATCAATAGTCACTTCTTCAAATGGCTCAAACTTTTTGCCATCTTTTTCTTCTATTATTACCTGTGGTTGAGATACTTGTAGCTCAAACCCTTCACGACGCATTGTTTCTATCAGTATGGCGGCGTGCAATTCTCCTCTACTGTATACTTTGAATATATCGCCAGAAAAATCTATTTTTAGACCTACATTTACTTCTAGTTCTTTTTCTAGGCGTTCTTTGATTTGTTTGCTAGTGACAAACTTGCCTTCTTTGCCAGCAAATGGAGAATTGTTGACCAAAAAATCTAGAGATATAGTAGGCTCATCTACAGTAATAGCTGGCAGTGATTCTTGCTCGGCATCTACACACAGAGTTTCGCCAATATCAATATCTGGAAAACCAGCCACCATGACTATATCTCCGGCATCGGCTTGCTCGGTTTCTTTTCTTTCTAGACCATGAAAAGTAAAAAGCTTGGTAACTCTGCCAGTAGTATTTTCATTATTCATTTTTTTGAGGACCAAATTGGCACTATTTTTGAGCTGACCTTCATAGATACGGCCAATAGCCAAACGTCCCAAAAAATTGTCATAAGCTAGATTGAAAACTTGAAAACGAAGTGGCTTGGCTACATCAGATTTGGCTGGTGGGACTTTTTCCAAGATTACATCTAGCAGTGGATTGATAGCCTTGTCTTCATCAGTCAAATATTTTTTGGCTACACCGTTTTTGGCTACACTATATACTGTAGTAAAGTCCAACTGCTCATCGGTAGCACCTAGATCCATAAATAGTTCAAACACTTGCTCGTGAGCTCTATTTGGATTGGCTGCTGGTTTGTCTATTTTGTTGAGTATGACAATTGGCTTTAGTCCTAGCTCTAGAGATTTTTTGAGGACAAATCTAGTCTGAGGCATTGGACCTTCTTGGGCATCTACAACTAGTAGTACACTATCGATTGAGCGCAATACTCGCTCTACTTCTGAGCCAAAATCAGCATGACCTGGAGTATCGACAATGTTTATCTTGGTATCTTTGTAAAATACAGAGGCATTTTTGGAATAAATAGTAATACCACGTTCTTTTTCGAGCGTGTTTGAGTCCATACTGACGCTTTCGTCTGAAAGTGCTCCTGTTTGTTTGAGGATAGCGTCTGTCAGAGCAGTTTTGCCGTGGTCTACGTGAGCTATGATTGCTATGTTTCTAATTTCCATTGGCAGATAATACCAAAAAATGTCATTTGTGTCAAGATTTTAGGCTTAAATAGAAGAAAAAATAGGTTTCTTTACCGGTACTTAAAAGTTTTGTATGATAATTAACTATTGACAAAATAGCTAAAATATGCTATTATATTATGTTATATGGCGACTATGCCGTGACCCCCGCTTCAGGGAATGAAGTAATTGTTCTTCAATGGAGGATGCTGATGAGCGACAAGAGAGCTCCCCGCAACACGGCCGCCGAACGCCCGATCGTTCACCTGGCAGAGGCGATGACCAATCCCAACGGTTTCATCGAAGCCCAGGAGGCCCAGGGTCAGCGTGGCCTCGTGAACAGCGACACCCTGCCGACCAACCTCCGCGGAAATGCCCGCGAGCAGCTCGAAGCCGCCGGCGTCAAGTTCGGTGACGTGGTCGAGGGCGACTCGCTGTTCCAGTACGTGGAACTGCCCGAAGGCTGGGAGAAGCGCGCCACCAGCCACTCCATGTGGTCCGAGCTCGTCGACGAGACCGGCACCGTGCGCGCCACCATCTTCTACAAGGCGGCCTTCTACGACCGCGACGCGTTCCTCAACCTCGCCTAACAGCACCCAGACCTGAGCAAGTCTTTACCAAAAACTGCTCACCTTTTTTTATTCAAAAAACACCACGTTATATGGCGTTTCCTAATTTTATGTTTCTAATATCTTCTCTCTACTACCCCCACTCGGAATGATTGTGCTATATGGAATAAATTCAGAACTATTGATTAGGGCAAGGCTAAGTATGATTTGACTAAAATACCAAGTCTTTAGCTATTCAACCCATTTATTAAAGTAAGGATGAAATATACGAAATCCTTTTTTCTTTTTTAGTTCTTTTTTTATATATTTATCCTCTATTTCAACACAGCGTGCATTCAGAGGTACCATACCGAGTTCATCTTTTTTCCTAAACCACCACACACCTACATCTCTTTTATAAAATGGAATTTTAAAAATCTCAGCATAAGTAGGTATTTTATATTCCAACATACCTACTATATTATCTTTTACTGTTAGCCACTTATCAAAAAATTTTCTAGGAAACACTTGTAAAATAAATAAACTACAAAAAAGCTTCTTAGTGTAATTATAATTCTCGGCAATGTATTTTTTATAAGCTAAATAATTTTTTCTTTCTTTGTGCTTAGGATTAGTCCAATGCCAACGAGGTTCTATAGTCTTATCCAAAATTCTAGTTCCAGATATAAACACTTGATCTTTTTTTAGTCCTGGAAACTGTTTTTTTATATTGCCCAAAACTAAAGCATCCCACTGTATAACAATAACACTATCCCAAGATTTTAATTTTTTACCTCTACTCTTATACCACTCCAGTATCATTAAATCACCGTGTATCCATTTCCAATTCTTAGGTTTATTATGTAATGGTGATAAATAAAAATCATCTAGATATTTACCCAGTTTTTTCTTGTAAATTGACACTTGTTTTTTATCGCCTCCATATAAACCAAAAATTTTAGTTTGGGGATTATATTTTTTAATTAGTTCTAATCTGTTTAAACAAATATCTGGCTCTTTATAAAACCAAAATAGTATAGCTAATTTCATATGTTTATTATAAAATTATTTATCTTTTTTAAGATTAGCTCGATGTCTATTACAATATAAATAATTATATAGATTACATTTTTTTAAGACTCTTAATCCATAACCACCAAGTGAGCACAAGGATAGCTACAAATATCCAGCCCCACGTACTATGACCAAAGGCAAAAAACAAACCCATCATAGTTAATTCTATTAAAGAAAATAATACCAATTTAATAGTTCCGAGAGTTCCAATAATACCCTTTCTTAGTTTACCTTTAGGAGTACTTGTGTTACCACAATGTGGGCAAATTTCTGCTTTATCTGATATTTCTTTGGCACATTCCGAACATTTTGTTAAAGACATAAATTTAATTTAATAATATTTTCATTATATCAAAAAACCGCCTTTAGGGCGATTGTCTGCTCGTTTAGCTCGGGAGGTCGATGAGGTATTGCTCAGAATCTCAATTGGTCGAAGATCATGAGCGAGCAAAGCGAGTCGAATGGCTTGGGCCTCTTTATTTTATAGTAAATTTATCGCTAAATTTTGTATTTACTTTGCAAGCTATAGGCTGTAAAATCTGAGATGATCCGCCGACTGGTCTAAGAGGAACATTGTAGCCACTGGTAAATACTACCCTATAGTCACTTCGCTTGCCAAAATACTTGGTTTTGTTTTTTTCTATAGCAGCGTACTGCGGATCAAAGTCCACCCAGCCGACTGCTTTAAAATATGCGCTCAACCAGGCATGCTCCAAGACTTTTTTTTGTTTTGGATAGACTACAAAACCAGTTTGATTTTTGGCCGGAACGCCAAGTATCCTCAGCATTGTTACCATCAGGGCACTATATTCACCGCAATCGCCACGGAGATTTTTCAAATTCAAATTTTTGACTCCCCTATTTTTTACCGGATACTGGTAATGGAAGTTATCAATGACAAAATCAAAAATAACCCTTACTTTGTCGTGAAGTGTCTTTTTGTCCTGGACAATTTGTTTGGTTAATTTTTTGACCTCAGTAGTTTGCTCCAAAAATAATTCTGATTTGGTATATTTTTTTAATTTACTATCATTTGGCAAAGACCAATTTTGAAGAACTCTACCTTTGTCTTTTGACAATTCAATACCCAGATCAAACAAAAATTTATTTTCATTTTTCAAATGAAAATATAGTATTTTATTGTCATAGTTGTCAGAATATCTCTTGATTGGGTAATTACTTGATTTCAAAACAATCTTTCTTTGATATTTGTCAATCACTGGCTTGGCCAACCAAAACTTTATTTGATCTGTTTTTTTATGATCAAACTTTATACTATATGACAGGTTAAATTGTCTGCTAGTTTTTGACATATTTAAATTATATCAAAAAACCGCCTTTAGGGCGATTGTCTACTCGTTTAGCTCGGGAGGCCGCTGAGCTATTGTCTAGTATCTCGTCGTGGCGTGCCACGTGATGAGCGTAGCGAATTTTACGTGGCTCGGGGCGCTGAGCTATTGCTCAGCATCTTTGGTTGCTTCGCATTTATTTAGAGCCGAGCCTGCGTTCACTTCGTTCTCTTGGCTCGGGGACAGGGATTCGAACCCCGATTCTCAGGACCAGAACCTGATGTCCTACCATTAGACGATCCCCGAACGATTATTACAGCTTACTTTATACTACTTCTCCCCCAAATGTGTCAAGAATCTCCCCTACTTCTTTGTCATTTTTTCCTTTGAAGGTTTGATGATTTTCCGTATAATTGTCGTCTATTTGTATTTCTACTCTTAGATTTTGTCCCAAAACATCTGATAGTACTTTGGCCAAATGATTTTTGACATTGGGTTTGTCCATTTGCTGCAGATGAAAATCGTATTCTACACCAATGACAACAATACCATTGTCAGTGGATACTGGGTGAGAAGTCTGTAGCAAAGCAGACAAGGAATGATTAAACGGCTTGGTCTCTTCTCTTATTTTGGGCCAATTTGTCTGTAGTGACTCAATCAAGTTGATATTTGAGTCGATTTTTTTAGTTTTTTTTTCCGCGTTCTCGGTCACTTCCGGAACACTTTTTTGATCTTTTTCTTGCATCGGCTCTTTGTCTAGCAAAAATTCTACACAAGCTAATTCTAGGGGCAATTGATCAATCAATGTTTCCTTGATAGTCAATTTTTCCAAAATAATATTGAGCAGTCTGGATAAATCAGCCAAAGGAAAGTCTTGAGCATGCTTTTTGATAGAAGTGATCAAATTTTCTGGAAAATCCAAGGCAAAACTTGGGCCAATACTCTGGTAAAGCAATATCTGACGCAAGTAATCTATCAAATCTAGGGTAAAATTGTGCAAATCTACACCTTCATTGACCATTTTATTGAGCTGATTCAAGGCTGTAGACAGATTGGCAACCCTCAGAGCTTCTACTAGGGTATCTACTTCTTGCCAATTGCTAGTAGGTAGCACTAGAGAAGCTAGTTCGTCAGTTACCTTTCCTTGGCTCAGAGATATGACTTGACCCAAAAGTGACTTGGCATCTCTCAGACAGCCTTCAGAACGACGAGCAATTTCACCCAATATATGATCTGGGACTGTTACTTTTTCCCACTCTATGATTTCGGTCAATCTTTTGACTATATCTGCTTGAGGGATTTTTTTGAAATCAAATCTCTGACAACGAGAAATAATAGTTTCTGGTACTTTGTGAATTTCGGTAGTAGCTAGTATAAATATAATGTGCTTTGGTGGTTCTTCTAGAGTTTTGAGCAAAGCATTGAAAGCAGACTTGGACAGCATGTGTACCTCATCTATGACAAAAACTTTGTAACCTTTTTTGTTGAATGGAGGAACTTGTGAACTAGCAATAATATTTTCTCTGACATTGTCTACACCAGTGTGTGAGGCAGCATCTATCTCTATGACATCCATGAAGTTGCCCTGAGTGATCTGACGACAGACATCACATTCATTGCAAGGCTCTGATTCATTTTCTTTTCTGTTGAGACAATTTAAAGACCTAGCAAAAAGTCTTGCTAGGGTGGTCTTGCCTGTACCGCGTGGACCAACAAAAAGATAAGCATGAGCAGACTTGCCAGAGGCAATCTCATTTTGCAGTGTCAGCTTGATAGGCTTTTGACCAACAACTTCTTTGAAAGTCATTGGACGATATTTTCTATATAAAACTTCGGGCATAACCAAATCTATAGTGATATTTCGAATTCGTCAGTAGCTTCCCTGTTGTTGTTTGCTTGTTTGATAATATTTTCTACAGCGGCCCAGGAACTATCTGAATCTTTGGGCACTAGTATTACCACCTCGTCACCTTCTTCACCTTTGAAATATGTAATTGAGGCCATAAGTATTTTGTATACTCTATCTTTGGACAAGACTACATACTGATCCATTTCTTTGTCCTTGACCAAGTGTCCAACAACGCGTCTTCTATCTACTGGCGATATTTGTTTGAATATAAATGATCCATCAGGTGAAATAGTCAGTTTCAAGAGGTCACCTTCAACTAGCTTTGACTTTGAGGCATAGTTTGCTGGTACAGAATATTTTTTGCCATCAGGTCCTATCATGACCTGGCCATCAAAAACACCTTCTACAATAGAACCCTCGTCAGATTGAGTTTGACTACCTTCTTGAGCGGCTTTCAAAGAAAAATCTACTGCATCGTTGGATTTTTTGCCTGACAACTCTCCTAGTACCAACTTGGTTCTCTTGAGTTCTAATTCTAAATTATATACTAAAGACTCTAGTTCTTCTATTTTTTTAGCTTTTGACATTTTTTGTTTTTATTTACGGAGAGATAACCCTCCTAGAGACTTTTTTGGCCTCTATATCAATAAATTTATCACAAAACGGACCGCTTGGCAATCCGTTTGTTCTTGTCTAATATTAGCCTATATTTGGCTTAAAAAGTCAAACGATTTTTTATCTCGTTTTCCACAGCCTGACGGTCCTTGCCATACTTCAATCTGGACAATTCTTTTATGGCTTTGGCCAATTCATAGTTGCCTTTTTCTGGTAATATTGGCTGAAAGTTGAAGGCAGGTGGATTTTGGTTGTCTATGAGTAGCTTGATATAACAAGTGTACTTTGGCATGTTGACTAGGTCATATTCTGACACTACAGGTGCCATTTGCTTGGCTATGACTTCAGCATCTTCTACACCAACACGATAGGATATCATGGTACCGACATTGCCAAATATAGCGTCCTTGATGGCAGTGTCACCCTTTTTGACCAACTGAGCAATGAATTGGTGAGCCAAAATCAAGTTTAGTTTGTATTTTCTAGCTTCAGACAAAATTATAGATATACTTTCAGTCAAGAAGTTTTGGAATTCATCTATATAGAGATAAAAGTCTTCTCTTTGCTCTTCTTCGGTATCGACTCTACTCATGGCTGCATAAAGCAGCTTACCAACTACTATCATACCCAGTAGATTGCTATTCATTTCTCCTATTTTACCTTTGGACAAATTGAGTAGGATGATTTTGTTTTCATCCATAGCCTTCCTAAAATTGAAAGCAGATTTTTGTTGGGATATTATAGGGCGAATAGTGTCATTGGTGATAAAAGGAGTAAGCTTACTGGTAATATAAGGCACCATGTTTGCCAAGGATGCTTCTCCGCCAGCCTTTTGTGCTTCCTTTTGCCAAAAATCTCTGACCAATTCGCTTTTGACTTTGGCCAATTTGGCTTTTCTGTAGTTTTCGTCTGACAAGACCTTTGGTATTTCTAGAAGTGTTGCTCCTGAATCTGGATCATCCATGATAAGAAGCATAGCGTTTCTCATATATTGTTCAAACATTGGTCCGCCAGTAGCTTTGAGATCATAGAGTTTGTCAAAAATATTTATCATCTCATTGATAACAAATGTTTTTTGCTCTTGGGTTTCAAATTCCAGCATATTCATACCCATTGGTCTTTCAATGTCTGAAGGATCAAAAACAACTACATCCTCTGCTCTTTCTTTTGGTATGTGAGTCAAAACTTTTTCTACTAGATCCCCATGAGGGTCAACCACACAGACTCCTCTGCCAGCTTCTATGTCTTGCTTGATCAAAGATTCCATAAACACAGACTTGCCAACACCAGTCTGGCCTATTTCATACATATGACGTCTTCTGTCTTCTTGTTTTATGCGTACATAGCTTTGTTTGCCACGAAAAGTATTGATACCCAAAACAATACCCTCTTTTGGCATATTGGATGGAGGTGGGGCTTTGACGGCTTCTAGCCAGTCTATATTTGGTGTTTCACTAGTTGGTAGTGGCAAATGAGCGATTGATACCATTTCTTCAGAATTGAGCAACAAACGATAGGAGGAATTATAACTACGATAAATAAAATCATTGATAATCTTGTCTGGCTTTTTTGGTATTACTGCTTTGAAGCTATTGCCAAATTCATAAATATTGTACTGACTATAACTGTTTATAATATCAGACAAAAAGGCATTGGCTCGGGCCTTGTCTTTGCTAGAAACTATAATTCTAACATTTACATCCAAGCCTGATTTGGAGGTTTTTTCTTCCATACCCTTGGCTCTTTCCTGCTCCATAGCAGACATACCTTGTTGTTGTTTGACTTGTTCTACTTCTTCTTTTTTTGGAGAAATAAAACTACCAATAAAACCAAAAACTTTGCCCGCACCAGAGCCACCGCCAGCTTTGCCCAGAGCTTCACTAAAACTATCACCCTTGTACATGGCCTGGGCTATTTTGCGACCACGGCTATGCCATTTTTTGGGGGCAGACCTAAATACATACTGTATAGCGGCAGACTCATCTTCAGTCAATTTGCTCAAACTATTGGTAATAGCTTCCAATGGGTCGGTTTCAAAAGTTTTGTAAGTTTTTATTGGCAAGGAAAAATCATTGCTAAATTTCAAAGCTCCAGCCAAAATCTGACTATTGGATTGAAAAATATTGTAGTCTGCAATTTCTTCAAAATATATTTTGGGGTATACAGATTGCAGTTGTTGAATAAAATATTCTTTGAGGTGTGGTGCTATAGCTGCATAAAAATTTATAAAACCATTTCTAGATACAATTTCCAAAGAAAAAGTCTCTTTACTACCAGCTGATTTGAGCCCTGCCACAGAAGTAAAAAGATTTTCTATTTTTCCCAAGGCATTTTGGATATACTCCTTGGTCAACTCTTCTTTTTCTTGTTTGGTATATCTTGGTATTTTGATCAAAATAATATCTAGTTTTATGGTTTTGTTGGTTCTAGAACCAAATTTTTTGACCACAAACCAAATAACTCCTACAAAAACTAGGACAAATATTATTCCAAAAAGTAATATTGGAAGATAGTCTTGCATAATTTATTCTTTTCCTTCGTGTATTTTTAGTATACGATCAGCTTTTATTTTAGCTTCCTGTTCAATATAAAATTTATTTACGCCAGGTATGACCCTCAACCAGTTCAAGATTAACTTCAATACTTCTTTGGTTTTTACCTTGGTTTTTGAAAGTAAGCTTGCTATCTGGCGGGCTGTTTCTTCGCCTTTGGCTTTGAATTTTGCTTGAGCTGCTACGTCCATTGTCAAAAACACTCTATCCATATTTTCTGCCAGTATGCTTTCTACTTTTTGTAAGACTATTTCCTGACTTTGTACTATAGGTTTTGTATTGGCTTGATCACTTGCCAAAGCTGCTTGAGCTGCTTGAGCCTGAGCTTGTTCCTGTTCTTTTTGTACAGAACTTTCTCCAGCTTGTTCTGCTTTTTGCTCTTGTTTTTTTTCTGGATTAGAAATATTCTCAGGATTAGGCTGAGGACTTTCTACTGGAGCTATATTTTCCAAATTTTGCTCTGGCATAAATTTATTATAACAGATTTTAAGCTTTTAAGTAAGCTTCTATCTTGGAAAAAACCTTGTCCCTATCTTCTATGTTGGTCATATATATTTTGCGACCATCCCTGAGCAAATATAAGCTAGAAAAACCAGATACACCTATTTCTTTTAGTTCTGATATTTTTATACTGCCCAACAGATTATAATTTTGTTTATTTATGGCCCTTAGGTGGATTATGCGTTTGTTGGTCAATAAATATCTATCTTTGCTTGATAATAATTGTCTACTAAGGGCAAATATTAGCATAAAAATACCTGCAAACCACAAAAATATACCCATCTCTCCAGCTCGCCACAAAGGAAACATCAAAAAAAACATAACTAAAAGCAAAAATAGAATAAAATAAAACCTAAAAATAGACTTTTTAGGCTTGATTTCAAGCTTTAGTACTTCCTTGTTTTTTAAGAATTTGTTAAAATTAGGCATATGAAGAGAAAGACACAAAGAATTGTTTGGTTGATACTAGCCGCTTTTATAATATTGTCTATGATAATGTGGACAATGGGACTAGCTTATTCTACTAGCGTTTAAGCACGGCCAAATATGCTTCCTGAGGGATATCTACCTTGCCTAGTTTGGCCATCTTTTTTTTGCCTTTTTTCTGCTTTTCTAAAAGTTTTCTTTTACGGGTGACATCACCACCATACAATTTTGCCGTTACATCTTTGCGTAGGGCTGGTAGTTTTTCAGCAGCTATTATCTTTCCACCCACAGCAGCTTGAAGTTTGACGGCAAATTGTTGGCGAGGCAATACATCTTTTAGCTTTTTGACTACTTTCTTTCCTACAGAAAAAGCCTGCTCTTTGTAAACCAAAGTAGTCAAAGCTTCTACAGGATTTTCTGCCACCAATATTTCCATCTTTACCAGATCACACTCTCTATAATCAGCAAAATCATAATTTAATGAGGCATATCCAGATGATATGCTTTTTATGTTGTCATAAAAATCTACCAAAATGCTAGCCAGTGGTATAGAGTAATTCAAAACAACTCTGTCTTCATCCAAATATTGAGCATCTTTGGAAATTCCTTTTTGCTCACTTATATATGACATCAAACCACCTATGTATTCTTTTGGGGTTACAACTTCAATATGCATATAAGGCTCCTCTACTTTGGCCACTTTGGATGGATCTGGAAATTCCAAAGGAGTAGTCAATATTGTTTCCTTGCCATCACTCAGATACAAATTGTAGGCAACTGTCGGTGTAGTCACTATCAACTCCAAATCAAATTCTCTTTTCAATCTTTCTTGAAATATTTCTAAGTGAAGCATACCTAAAAATCCACAACGAAAACCAAAGCCCAATGCTTGAGAACTAGCTGGCTCAAATTCAAGGCTAGCATCACTAAGCTTCAATTTTAGTATAGCCTCTCTCAACTTTTGATAGTCATCGCCTTCTTGAGGAAAAATACCAGCATAAACCATTGGTTTGACCTCTTTGTAGCCTGGCAGAGCTTGGGCCGATGATTTGACGTGTAAAATAGTATCACCAACTTGCGCTTTTTCTAGATTTTTTACTCCAGTTATCAGATAACCTATGTTGCCGTTGTGCAACTCGCCAGAGCTGACCCAGTGTGGCTTGAAATAACCCACATCCAATACTTCAGATTCTTCATCGTTGGCAGCAAATTTTATTTTATCACCTTTTTTTATATTACCAGCAAATATACGGATGTATATCACCACACCTCTATATTCATCATAACCTGAGTCAAATATAAGTGCCTGTAAATCATCCTTGTCAGTACTTGGTGGTGGTACTTTTTCCACGATCGTATTCAAAACCTCCTCTACACCCTCACCAGTCTTGGCTGATACTTTGTGTATATCCTCTATTTTGCAGCCCAATAAATTGACTATTTCTTTGCTTACTTTTTCTACATCAGCCGCTGGCAAGTCTATCTTGTTGATGACTGGTATTATAGTTAGATTTTGGTCTATGGCCAAATATAAATTGGCCAAAGTTTGAGCCTCTATACCCTGAGTAGCATCTACCAAAAGTACAGCTCCTTCTACAGCAGCCAAAGAACGTGATACTTCGTAGGTAAAATCAACATGCCCAGGAGTATCTATCAAATTCAAAACAGAGCCCTGCCAATCCATTCTAGCGGGCTGTAATTTTATGGTAATACCTCTTTCACGCTCCAATTCCATCTGATCGAGCAATTGGGCCTTCATTTTGCGTTTTTCTACAGTAGCTGTGATTTCCAGCATCCTATCAGCCAAGGTAGATTTACCATGGTCTATATGGGCAATAATACAAAAATTTCTAATGTTTTCCATTTGCAAATAATAACCAAACTTTTTTGATTAAACGTCGGACTATGTCGACTTCGTCCAGCTTGAATAATATACTCAATATTAGATAAGTAAGCAAGCCCAGAGACCCTGCGCCAACTCCTTGTATAAATATACCCCAAAATGTCTGCATATTGACCATAGGGGCCAGCATATACAAACCAGCATAAGCAATAGCACCAGCTGATACGGCATTTATCGATATCATTATCAAAGATCTAAATATTTTGTTGTCATCTATGTCTTTTACTCTACTGTGCAAGCTTATGTACAAAAGAAGCATATTGATGATACTAGCTATTGAAAATGCCAAGGCCAGTCCTAGGACACCCATAGATTGTGCTAGCCACCAAGATAACAATATATTTATTACAATAGAAAATATACTAATCATCATCGGAGTCTTGGTATCCTCGTGAGCATAAAATGATCTAGCCAAAATAGGTATCAATCCTTGGGCAAACATAGATACAGCAAAAAGTCCTAGAGCTTGAGCAGTATTACGTGTGTCTTCCCAAGTAAAAGCACCACTACCCAAAACAACACGTACTATCTGAGCTCTCAATACCAAAATCAAAATAGACACTGGTATCAAAAGAAACAACACTCTTCTGACGCTGGTAGAAAAATTATCAGCAAACATTTTTTTGTTGTTTTCATTGACTGCTTGAGTAAAGGTTGGAAACACAGCAATGGCCAAGGAAACAGCAAACAAGCTAATAGGTAAACTCTGAAGATTGTTGGCTAGATTGAAAACTGCAATACTGCCTGCTGTCAAAGTAGAAGCAATCATAGTGATGACTATCAGATTGACCTGGCCAGCGGCTAGACCAAGGGCTCTAGGAAGCATCAACTTGAGTATCTTTCTTAGATTACTATCAAATTTTAATTTAAACTTATAGCGCCAACCATTTTTGATAGCTTCTGGCAATTGTACCAATAAATGAAGTACAGCGCCCAAAAATACACCCCAAGCCAAGCCAATGAGGCCAAACATAGGATAAAACAAAGCTAGACCCAAAATAATGCCTATATTATAAAAACTAGCAGCCAAAGAAAAACTAAAAAACTTTTTCCAGGAATTCAACACTCCACCTATTACATTTGAAGCTACAAAAAATATTATAGCCAAAAGCATTACTCTGGTTAGAGATACTGTATCTTGCATTTGCCATTCTACAAAACCAGGTGTAAATAATGGTACTATTTGTGGAGCAAATATATATGATATTATGGCTAAGGCGCCAACAAAAATCAAAAAGAAGTTCATCACTGAACTAGCCAAGGCCAAACCTTCTTCTTTGTTTTTGAGCCAAACTTTTTGGAATACTGGTATAAAGGCTGAGGTCAAAGCTCCTAGTACCAAAGTATTGAATATCAAATCCGGCAAACGGAAAGCCGAATAATAAATGTATGACATTTCACTAGCACCAAAATTGTGAGCAATTAATCTTTCGCGAAAAAGTCCAAAAATCTTGGATAAAAAAGAAAAAAAGGCGATTAAAAATGCACCTCCTGTGACTGAATTATTTATTTTATGCCACAATTTTTGCCACATTTTATCTATTGTCAGATATAATAAATCCTAAAAATTGATCATTAGTTAAATTTTGACTATATGTTACTATGGATTGATTTACACTCATACTGTCCTTGTCACTAGCGTTGTTCCATACAACCTTAAACCCTTGAGGTAAAAATATAGTAGAATTATAAGTTGTGTTTTTTGCTCCAGATTGAGATTGGATTACCAAGTTGTAATTTTCTAGATTAATATTATCCTTAAAAACAGTTTCCCACCAATTTTGAATCAAAGGATCACCCAACTTCAATTTGCTAGGGAGCTTGTACTTTATCAAGACAGTTTTTGCCTCACCTGGTTTGAGCATCATCCAGTTGGCAAATACAGTTCTATCCAAACTACTATAAATCTCTGTACCAGATTCACCATCTATCATCATATTTTCCTCTTCACGAGCAATATCGGGATCAAGAGGGGCATCTAATTCTGCAGCTCTAAAATAAGCATCAGGTATATCATCAAAACCAATTGATTCGATAAATTCTGAACCAAGAGGTGTGTAGATGCGTATATAGCTGACATTACCACCATCTATACCAGCAAAAGGGTTGTCCGAAATACCTTGGTTGCTTCTGGTAATTTTTACAGTAGCTATCATGTCGCCACTTGGTTTTATTTCTACCTGGTGATCAATGGCCTGATAGATATCCTTATCTGTTTTACCGCCAGCAATGTTGGTAGAAATAACACTCAAATAATCTTTATCATAATTAGTCATCTTGCCAGACCAACCAAATTCATTGAGTTTGTCTTGTGTTTCTGACTCATCACTATATATTTGTATTTGTTTGTTGTTGAGCATCTTGGCCATACTAGTCACCAAAGCTGGTTGTTTTTCAGTACCAGACAAGAGCCTTTCCAAAACTTTTGGCACCAAATCAGCTATGATGGCTTTTGGTGTGTTTTCTTCTTTGTCATAATTCAATTCTACCTCTTCTTGAAGAACAGAAAAAATATTATCCGAAGTAATAGTTACTCCATATTCTTCCATATCGACTGGACCAATAATATCTAGTAAATCCTCCAAAACGCTGGCATTGATAGCTATCACGCCATCTACAGAAGAACTACTAGCTTCTTCATACATAGCTTCTATTTTTTGAGCGGAAGTAGGAAAGTCTGGCCACCAATTGGCATCCCAAATGTTGAAACGTTGGTTTATAAGTGACAAAGCCTTAGGGGCTTGAGCTATATT
>PKTI01000004.1 GCA_002869235.1 Candidatus Parcubacteria bacterium | reverse complement strand
TTTTGGCCCAAAATGCGCCAGTACGGAGCCATGAAGGGGAAAAAGGACCAAACTACCAGATCACCAAAATTGAGGTCTAAGGCGACCTTTCTGATACTCTTCATAGTTGACTTTGGTTGCAAGAAAAAATTGATATCAGAATAGACATAAAGCTTGTCTGAAATTTTTGTCACCTTATAGGTCAAACCACGCTTAACTACCTTGGCTTCTTCTATATTCAAAACCAAATCTTCCTTGTATATCCTCAAAGCTCTTTTCCAATGCAATGGCAAATAATCTACAGCCAAAATTTTGCCAACTTCCGGACGATTCAGCAATTCACGCAAAACATGATAATTACGATTGGAAACACCCTCATCCCATTCGGAATAATTGGACATATTGAACATGATTACATCAAACTGTTTCATTGTTATGATAAAATATTTTTTAATATATCTGACTGCTGCTTGGCACTAGCAAAATCCTTGGCTCTATTGTGCGCAGCTTCAGCTAGCTTAGCAGCATCTGCCTTATTTTTCAACAAATGCTCGATATGGTCTGTGAGTTGATCCAAGTCTCCATTTTTGACCAAAAGAGCATTTTCTCTGTTGGTCAAAATCTCAGTCACTCCTCCACTAGCTCCAGCAATGATTGGCAATTTGAAATTGGCTGCTTCTAGAAAAACAATACCAAATCCTTCTATGTCAACGCTGGTTTCTCGATTGGGCAAAACAAAGAGATCGGCCATCTTGTAATAATAAACCAAATCTATATCCTCTACATCCTTGAAAATAAAAACATTGGCTTCCAAATCTGTTTTGTCAATTATCCTATGAAGCTCGGTCTCAAAATCTCCTTGACCAACAATAAGATATTTGATATCCATTTTTCTCTTGAGTCTATCAATGGCCTTGATAACCAAATCCTGACCTTTTCGTCTAGTCAATCTACCAACAGTCAACAAAACATTATCTCCATCTATAATGCCCAGTTTTTGTTTTAACTTCAAAAACTTATTTTCATAAAAATGGTGTTCCCAATCCAAAGTCGGATAAATAACAAAAATATTTTTGCTAGGCAAATTTAGATGAGAAATAAGCTTGGCTGTATTCTTGGTGTTTACAATTATCTTTTCTGCTTTGGCCAAAATTCTCTTGGTCACAAATGGCTTGTACTTTAGAGCCAAGTTGATATCCAAACCGTGTAGAGAAACTACATAAGGTATACGCAAGAAAAATGCCAAAGTACCTAGGGGCAAAATATTTGGTGTAAAAATCATCTCAATATTATTTTCCTTGATGATTTTTCTTAGCTTGATAAAAGCAGGTATCCAAGTGGGCCAAAACAAAGGACTCTTTAGTTTCATATTGATCACGTTGCCATCCGTTTTTACCTCTGGATGATCAGTCACCACTATATAATCTTTTTTGTCGTAATGCTTAAACAAATTATAAACATAACGGGATACACCGCCCTTGAAGGGATAATATTCATGTGTCAAAACTAAAGTTTTTTTCATGTTATCCTGACTTAGTAAATGACTTAATTATAAAAGTTAAATCTTTTTTCTTGATAGCACCGGTAATCAACATTAAGACCAGATATACTACAATACCCACTACAATGGTAAAATACCAAGCAATAATAGATTTGAGATAATATACCAGCAAAAACATAGCTACAGAAGAAACAAGCGACAAAAATAGAGGTGCAAAGGATTTTAGTTTTAACTTCACAACTCTAAGAACTGAGGATAGGTTGAGAATAAACAACAATAATGTACTGAGCGAAGAAGATAAACTAGCACCCCAAATACCCAAACGAGGGATAAGCAACAAATTCATCACAACATTTAGCGCCATAACTATTCCTAGGTTTCTAGTGTTTATTTTTTGACGGTTGGTAGCATTGAGAAAACTAGACAAAGAAAAATTGACAAACAAAAATGGAATAGACGCTATCAAAACTTGTAATGGAAAAATTGAAAATGAAAATTTTTCAGTGTATAGCTTATCAACTACTTCTGGAGCCAAGGCAATGATACCAAGTGTAATTGGCAAAGCTATAAAACTAAGATAATTAAAAGCTTTGACAAAAGTCTGTTGCAGCTTGTCATAATTGTCCTTGAAATAACTAGAAAAGGCTGGATAAAGAGCAGCCACAAAAGCCAAAGGTATGAACTGTAAAGAAAAAGTAAATTTATAAGCAATACTATAATATCCTACCGCATGATCATCTAGAAAAATCTTGATCAAAAAAGTGTCCATGTAGGCATAGATCTTGGCAAAAATTGCTGCCAAAGCAAAAGGTAAGGTAATGGCAGCTATTTTTTTGATAAAATCTTTATCCAAATGAACTTTGAATTTCAATTTGAATTTCTTTTTCAAAATTGCCCAAGAAAAAACTAGATTGACAAAACTAGCAGTAAATAAGACTGTCAACAAAATAAATACATTGTTGGTCATCTGCATTAAACTCAGACCCATGATCATAACAATGGTTTGAAAAAGTATTGTGCCCCAAGCTTCAAAACGCAAACTTTGACGACCACGTATGTAGCCATAAAAAAGCAAAGTAAAACTATCCACAGTTACTATAGCCGCTGTCAGATAAATCAGGTTGCGCACAGAGTCTGACCAAAATATCAAACTATCTAGCAATACTATCAAAATAGCTGTAGCAAAAATAGTAAAAAGTTTGAGAGTAAATATTTGGTTGAACCACCTGATGCCGCCTTCTTTGTCTCTGGCCACTTCACGGATAAGCACTGGAGTCAATCCCACGTCCATCAAAACAGAAAACATAGTGGCAAAAGAAATAGCATAAAAATATTGTCCTGTTCCCTCTGGCCCAAGTGTTCTAGCCAAAATAGTAAAATAGATAAAAGAAAGCAGCTTTTGTAAAACCAAAGCTACCATAAAAGACGAAGTATTTGCTGTAATTCTCTGAGCGGTTACCATGGGCTAATTATAACAGAAACATTAGTAAAAATAAAGGTTTTTTTCAGCTATAAAAGCACTATAATTAGCTTATTTAAAGCAAATGTTTAAAAATAACTAGCTATTGACATTTTAGCTAAAATATGCTATACTATAATAATATTCACCCGTCAATCGCAGCACACTCAGGAGGAAGACTGACCATGAAGAAGCACACTCTCGTTCTTTCCATCGCCTTGATTCTTTTCACTTCCATCTTCGTCGTCGGCTGCAGCAAGAGCAGCGACCCCATCAAGCCTGGCGACACCGCACACCTACCCGATTACCGTTGGACCTTCAACTTGAACCCGGATTGCTACGACGTGGCAGTCCACCTCCAGTTTGGAGGTACTATCACCATTCTGGGTGAACTCGAAGAATGTCTGCTCCTCGCCAAGTATGAGTGGCCCGACAATTCCTCCCCTCTCCCCGAGGATGATGAATGCGGGGAAATTTTGATCGGTGTCTACGAAATCCTCTTCCGTCACATGGAAGATAGATACCAGGCCAAATTGGCCGAGATTCAGGAACGGGAAGAACTGCGCAAGAAGATAGTGAAAATGCTCGAGGAAAATTAACTCGAGCCACCGGTCAAAAAACCCGTCAAAGGGACCGAGAGCCTGACCAGCTCTCAATTTTTTTACCAAAAAACTCCCTTACGGGAGTTTTGAAAAATAATTTTTTTAACGTTTTGACCATTGTGGGGCACGTCTGGCCTTGCGTAGACCTGGCTTTTTTCTTTCTTTGACACGTGAGTCTCTAGTAAGTAAACCTTCTTTACGCAAAGTAGGTCTCAACTCTTCATCTTCTTTGAGAAGTGCCCTGGCAATGCCATGAGCTACAGCGCCTACTTGACCCTTTGGTCCTCCACCATGGATTTTTACAGAAACAGATACATTATCTCTACCAACAGCTTTGAGAGGCTTCAAAACAATTTCTTGCCACTCAAAATATGGAAAATATTCTTTATAGTCTTTTTCGTTGACAACTATCTTGATACCCTTGGCTGCTTCCTTTAAGATTCTAACTCTGGCAATAGCACTTTTTCTTCTGCCAACAGCTGGGGTATATTTGTTGTTTTCTTTTACTGCCATATTACTTTATTATCAATCTCTTAATCATATTAGCTCTCAATTTGTTTTTTGGAAGCATATTTCTGACCATATCACGAAATAATTTTCCAGGATCTTCTTCCATTCTTTGTTGCAAATTTTTGCTTTTGATACCGCCTGGATAACCACTGGCTCTGTGATACATTTTTTGTTCCAATTTTTTACCAGAAAACTTCAACTTGGCTACATTGCTGACTTCTACAATATCTCCACCATCAACGTTTGGCTGATAAGTTGCTTTATTTTTACCTTGAAGCAATACAGCAATTTCGCTGGCAATTCTGCCGGCGATTTTTCCTGAAGCATCAATTTGGTGTGTCTGTCTTTCCATATTGTCTAATATATAAATTATACTAATTCAATTTGAGCCATTTTGGCGCCATCACCCTTACGTACACCAGAAATTTTGATAATACGAGTATAACCACCTTTTCTTTCTTTGTACTTTGGGCCCAAAACGTCCAAAAGCTTTTGTACTGCCTTTTTATCATGCAATACTTTGCCTAATTGTTGTTTGTTGTGGACTGATTTTTCTTTGGCTCTAGTAATCAATTTTTCAACTACTGGGCGAATGGCCTTGGCTTTTGCCTCAGTGGTAACAATCTTTTCATACAAAACCAAAGAAGTCGCCAAATTATCAAGCATAGCCTGACGTGGGGCTCTAGTTCTGTCCAATACTTTCTTAGT
>PKTI01000037.1 GCA_002869235.1 Candidatus Parcubacteria bacterium | reverse complement strand
TGGATTGTGACTCAAAGATTTTTGGTCAATGGAAATAGAAGGAGCTAGTCCAATTATCTCATCTACATCAGCTGGCTTCATTTGCCCCAAAAATTGACGGGCATAAGGCGACAAAGATTCTATATACCTCCTCTGTCCTTCAGCAAAAATAGTATCAAAAGCCAAAGACGATTTACCTGAACCTGATACACCAGTTATGACCGTCAACTTATTGTGAGGTATTTCCAAATTTATATTTTTAAGGTTGTGCACACGAGCACCCTTGATAATTATTTTTTCTTGATCCATATATATTGAATTTATCGAAATATTATTTTCTCTGCTTATTTTCTACATCCAAAAAATTTTCAATCTTTTTGATAATTGTTTTTGGTTCTATACCATGCTTTTCATTGTAAGCTTGTTGTAATTTACGACGACGCTCTACTTCTTCTCTGGCCCTTTTGATAGAACCCGTTATGGTGTCTGCATAAAGTATAACTTTTCCGCTGACATTTCTAGCTGCTCTACCCATGATTTGGATAAGAGAGGTTTCGCTACGCAAAAATCCTTCACGATCAGCATCCAAAATAGCTACTAGACTTACTTCTGGTAAATCCAAACCTTCACGAAGAAGATTGACGCCAACCAAAACATCAAAATGTCCTTTTCTAAAATCCATCAAAATTTCTGTACGTTCAATAGTTTTTATATCTGAATGAATGTAATTGGCTTTTACCTTCTTTTTCTTTAAATAAGTATTGAGATCCTCTGCCTGACGCTTGGTCAAAGTATTGACTATGACTCTTTCCCCTTTTTCTGCCAAAGGCTCTACCTCAGCTATAATATCATCAATCTGAGTATAGTTGGTCATCTTGTCAAAGACTGGCCTGATTTCAATTGGCGGATCTATAAGTCCTGTTGGTCTAATGACCTGCTCAGCTATCTGAGTAGAGTGTTTTAGTTCCCAAGGACCAGGAGTAGCTGAGGTAAATATTACCTGCCCTATTCTGTCTATAAATTCATCAAACTTCAGTGGACGATTGTCCAAGGCTGAAGGCAAACGCCAGCCATATTGAATCAAGTTTTCCTTACGAGCTCTATCGCCTTCATACATACCTCTGACCTGAGGCAAGGCAATATGTGATTCATCCATAATGGTCAAAAACTTTCTATCACCTTTTTCTCCAGCAAAATAAGCTAGTAAGGTGTCAGGCGCTTCACCAGCCAGCTTGCCAGTCAAATGACGAGAATAATTTTCTATGCCATGACAATAGCCAAGTGAAGACAACATTTCCATATCAAAACGAGTACGTCTTTCTATACGTTCTGCTTCTATATACAATTTTTTCTTTTCAAAAAATTTTATTCTATCTTTGAGTTCTGTTTTTATATCTTTGATAGCTCTTTTTATCTCTGGCATGGTTGAAACAAAGTGCTTGGAAGGAAATATCAGGGCTTCTTTTAATTCTTCTTTTATTTTTCTGGTGAGTGGCTCTACTAGATATATACCAACTATTTTTTGATTGTCCATTTCTACTCTATAGATCATTTCTTCTGAAGCTGGCATTATTTCAAAAACATCCCCACGCACCCTAAACTTACCACGCACAAGTTCACCTGGAGTTCTTTCAAATTGGATCTTGATTAGTTGGCTGATCAAATCCTTTCTAACTATTGGCTGATCAACACTAAGATGCAAAGTTGAGCTTTCGTACTGCCAAGGTATACCTAAGTTGTAAATACAAGAAACAGAAGCAACTATAATCACATCATCTCTAGTCAAAAGTGCGCTAGTAGCCTGATGACGCAGACGATCTATTTCGTCGTTTATCATTGCTTCTTTTTCTATGTAGGTATCTGAGTTTGGCATGTAAGCTTCCGGCTGATAATAGTCATAATAAGACACAAAATAATTGACTGAATTATCAGGAAAAAAATTTTTGTACTCACGATAAAGCTGAGCCGCCAAAGCTTTGTTTGGCGCCATTATCAAAGTCGGCTGATTGATCTCTTGGATCACATTGGCCATAGTATATGTTTTGCCTGAACCAGTCACACCCAAAAGCGTCTGACATTCATCACCCCTTTTTACTCCTTTTATGAGTTTGTCGATAGCTTGAGGCTGATCACCAGCTGGTTTATAGGCTGATTTTAGCTTAAATTTTTGTGCCATAAATTTTTGGTAAATAGGCTAAAAGCCCCAACTTTTGTTGGGGGTACCCCCATATAATACCATACAATGCTAAAAATACTAGCACATTGACAAAAAAGCATTTTTATGTTAAAAGTAACAATCCGCCCAACGTTCGTTCACCATCAATCATGACCCATTCAAGGAGGAAGACCGTGCCCAATATCATGTTTTTCGGCTTTGACAGCGACACCATCTATATGGCCCTACTGCAGGAGAAACTCTCTCTGGTCATCGAAACCATGAACGAACTCGGCCTGGCCGAAGACGCGGTGGTGACCACGGTGCACGGCGAGTGCGTATCCTGCAACACCGGCAACAAGCCCATGCCCTTCATCCGCATCTGCGGCACCAACCCGACCGAGATCGACCGCATCATCGACGCCCTGCGTGCCAAGAACCTCAACCTCGACACCGAGACCCTGCTCCTGACGGACTTCATCGCCGGTGGCGCCATGACCGTCCCCGACGACGACCAGGACTAGAACTGGTGCGTCCCCCGAACTTCGGTTCGGGTTTTTATTTTTATTCAAAAAACCGCCGCTCGTTTTACGAGCGGCGGCATTAAAATTATTTAAAATTGTACCCAGCCAAATGTTTCTTCTACATTTCTCATAATAACTTGGAAAACTGATTCCTGTTGTTTTGGCGTAAGTATTGTATAAGTCCTAGATCTTGATGAATTACCTTCAGTGTCAGTACTTTCTACTTGGAATCTATATATAGCACCTGGATTGAAATTGGTAATTACTACTACATGATGACGAGCATAATTGTCATCTATTGGACTGGATTGAGTCAGTTCTTCATCAGACCTGCCAGCACCCTGCTCATAAAGCACTCTAGATGTAGAAGGTTCGTTGGTATACCAAGAAACAATGGCCTGAACCTTGGTATCTTTTCCTACAGACAAGGCTGCATCTGTCTTGACCTGCTTGATGACTGGAGGTAGATTGTCGTCCGATGTAGCAAAAGAAGGAATAGATTGTGATATAACATCTTCATCTGTAGTATTGCCATAAAGATCTACTTGGTAAAGTACACCAGCTTCCATGTCTTCTATGGTCATCTGATGAATAGTGGTAAATATTTCATTTCTCTCAGTTCTTTTTTCATCAACAGCCAAGCTACCATTTCTATAAGGAGTATAATCTACTCTAGTATCAGTTGGTATGGTTGTGACCCATTTGAATACTACTTCTTCGGTAGAAACTATATCTGTGGTATAGCTTTCTATTTCAGCCAATTCTGCCAAAGTAGTAAAGCTAAAGTCTTTTGATTCGGCTGAAGAGCCAACTTCTTTTTTGCTGACTATCTTGTAATGATAATTTGTCTCTGGCTCTAAGCCAAGTAAAGTCACTCTATGGTCGCCAGCAGAATAATAATCTGGCAAGCCAATAGTTGACTCATAATCGTCATTGGCAAAGTAGTATGATTCTGAGGCATATGAAACCAAGGCATTAGCCTCATCATCTGTAGACCATTCAATGATAGCTGAATTGGTACCAATTGTAACTACTGGCTCTCCTGAAATAATTGGCGGTGGCACGATGTTGGCCAAATCTTGAAGTTGAAGCAAGCCTGATTCCAAAGCAGCTATAGAAACATTATTTGAGCTCCTAGCTATATATTCAGCTGCCTGATCTATAGTCAATAAAAAGCTTTCTTCAGCTACAGTATCACTAGGTGTTTCGCCGCCATCACCTTCACCTTCCTCAGGAATAAAACTGCCGTTAGTAAATTCAAGTTCATCTGACTCACCAATATTTCCAGCGGCATCAATAGCCAAAACTTTGTATTTATAATTTTGGTTGGATGACAAATTATCCAAAACCATTTCATGGGTTTGGGTAGCTCTATTGAGTGCTGCTGCACTGACTAGAGAATTTTCTTCTATACTATCTACACCATATTGAATGACCGATATAGCATTTTCACTGGTATCCCAAACCACTTTTACAGCCTGCGGATCTGTATCATCAAGATTTATATTGGTTATTTTTGGTTTTACATAATCACGAGAACTACCTCCACCACCACCGCCTCCACAGGTATAACCTTCCAAGGCATTGTCAGCTGCTTCTTCTTCACGTATTACTACTTCGGATTCTGTAGACAATTGCTCCAAAGTAGTAAAATCATACTCCGTACTACTGGTAGATATATTTCCTGCTTGATCAACAGAGACAACTCTATAATAATATTTGGTATTATTAGCCAAAGGCGTAATCCAGACATCGTGCGAAGTATTGTAAGTAGAGGTAACAGCAGTTGAACTAGAATAATTATCTGAGGCAGTGCCAAAGTACACCTGAGCATTTGCCAATTCGTCAGTTGTCCAACCAATTACCGCATCATCATCTGTAATTACATTGGTATCAACAGAAGTTATCACTGGAGCTGTAGAATCTGATGTGGTGTTAAAGTAATAATAATCACCAACGTTGTTGTCTATAGCCACGCCTGATTTTACATAAAAATAATACTTAGTTCCTGCTGTTAAGTCCGATATACTCACAGAATGATCTGTTACAGAAGTAGAGTCTGTAGGAGTGACCATATAATCACTCATGTCTGAATTGACAGAATAATAAACTGCAGAATCTGAAGCTATATCTGTATTCCAAGTAATAGTAGCGCTAGTGTTTTGCACTGTAGAAGCAGAAACATTGGATATAGCTGGACCTGATAAAGTATTGAAAGTATAACCATCTCCCCCACTACTATCTGTGGCTTCGTTGGTGTCTGGGTCGGATGATTTTACTCTAAAATAATATGTTTCTCCTGGAGTTAAACCTGAAAGAGTAACGCTATGGTCAGTTACCATAGAAGCTACACCCGTTTCATCGTCAAAATTGGCTGGTGTAGTAGAATAGCCTACTGTAGAATTTGATAATTCATCAGTTGTCCAGGTGATAATCGCTGATTGAGTGTTGATTGAACTGACAGAAACACTAGATATTGTAGGTGGACTAGCGTCAGTACCACCTTGACCATTAGCAGTATCACTGACAACTGAAGAAAAATATGAAGTGTTTTGCAAAATTTCTGTGCCGCTAACTTTATCAGTAGTAGAAACCTTGTAATAATGAGCGCTGTCTGCTACCAAATTGTCATGTAAATAATAATTGATAGATCTATCTGTGATAGTATCAAGCAAAGAATAATTTGAACCATCAGTAGAATGCCACACTTCGTAATTGGCAAATTCAGAAACTGGAGTAGAAACAGCTGCCCAAGAGATAAACAATCTATATTCTGGCGTAGTTGAGGCTGAAGAAGTGTTTGATAGATCACGAATAATCATATTTTGCGGAGTCTCTGGAGTAACAGCACTCTGAGAATTTGTATTTGAATACGCGTCTTTAAAAATTACATAAGCAGTATCAGGATCAGTAGACAAAGATAAAGTAGAATATGTATCATAACTTACGCAATTACTCTCTGACTCATCCAATGTAATACACATTTGCAAAGTAGTATCATCTGATGCGTCCATTATCAAAGTAGCCGAAGGTGTGGTGGTAGCTATCACCCTTACAGCTGGATTACCTACTGTTGGGGTCTTGGCGTCCATAGTAAAGGCGGCTGTATCGGAAGAAGCAGTATTATTGGCTCCCTCACTATCATCTACTGTAACTCTTATCTTAGTCTGAGTTGAATATGCTTCTATGCCCTGATTTCTAGGTGTCCAATAAGCTGTAATTTCTGAATAAGCTGATTCTCCTACACTTTGAGTTGAAGTAGCTCCAGCAGACATGCCTCCAGTAATATTGTACCAATCAACTCCATTGTTTGTAGAATATTGGAATGAAGGAGTCACTTCTCCTGGAGTAGCTGTACCAGATGTAGCATCTGGATCCCTGACTGAATAACTAATAGTCACTACACCGTCCGAACCCTGTGAAGCAATGGCTGCTGATTGAAATTCTGGTGGAGCATTGACTACATAAATCATGGTAATATCTTCTACGCTTGGAGTACTAGCCCCATCAGCTGATGTCAACCAAATCCTATATTGGAACCATTGATCATCATCACCTGTAGTCTGATCCAAGTGGACGCTACTACCGCTACTGGTGTGATAACTGTTTGCATAATCAGTATCACCAGTTGTAGCTGCACAAGTAATCGGTCCACACCAACCTGAACCGCTGGCCCAGTCAGGTGCATCTGCGCCATCATCTGGTGCCGTTCTTATTTGCATCTGTATAGTGCCAGTTCCTGTGCTGTTCCACTCTACGGATCCCATAACATTGGCTGAAGACTGAGTGTTGAAAGCTGAGCTCAAAAGAGAACCGTTGGTATAAGAAGTATATTGTATAGATAAATCACTAAGTTGAGGTGTGCGGCTAGATTCACTACTTGATAGAGTCACTTGGTATTGTACATACTGATGACCGTCAGTTACGCAGTTGTTTGCTGATATATCATTGCCGCTAGTGACTGCATCACAAGACGCCCAGGCCGTTGCTCCACTCATAGCAGCATCATTTGAAGTTCTGACTTTTACACTCAGAGAAGTGCCGCCTGGCTCTGTAGAGGTCCAAGAAATGTTGCCAAAACCACTGTTGGCACTAGTGTCCAATATCTGAGAAGTAAATGTACCAGAAGAAACATAAGATGGAATTGAAATTGTCCTAAGTCCAGCAGAATTATCAGCTACGTAAAGATAACCATCTTTGAAGAAAACTCCCTTGGCAGCCGTAGATGAATGAGTACCGTTGAAGCTAATGGATAAAGGATTGGAAATGTCTACATCAAAAATACTAGAATTCTGCTCAGCTATGTACATAGTATCACCATTTATCGCCAGATCTACCGCATTACCAGCAGTATTGTATGTATGGACCAAGGAATCAGTACTGGTAGAAAATACATGTACACCATCAGTGCTATTGGCCATAAATACATATTGACCCACAACAGCCAAACCATAAGTGTATTCATTGGTGGCTGCTGTAAAATTTACTTGAGTGATAGCACTTGGATTGGAAATATCATACCAAGTAAGACTCCAATCTCCAGAATCCCAAAAACTTTGTGAAGCGTACAGATAATCACCTTCTACATATATATCTTTCAAATATTCTCCTAAATTAGCCGTACTAGCTATTTCTGAAGGATTGAGCGGATCGGTTATATCATAAGCTATTATCCAACCATCAGCACAATAACCGCTACAACCAGACTGATCCCAGGCTACATACATTGTAGTCCCCTGTATGACAAAATCATTTGGTCCGCCTGTATCAGATATTGTATTAACTATGCTTGGTGAAGATTTTGTAGATACATCCACTATATCTATAACAGAAGAATCAGCTACATAAACATAATCACCATAAACTTTTATATTATAAGCCAAGCCAGTATCAATATCACTTACATAAGTAGGGTTAGCTGGGTCAGACACGTCATAGATAAACAAACCACCAAGACCATTCGCTACATAAGCATAATTACCGACTACCTCTAATTCCAAAGCATACTCACTAGCGCCGGCATTATTTATCAAACCATTGCTACCCGAGGTAGTAGAAAGTGCTACATAAGCACTGTCTCCACTTCCAGAAACTTCAGCTGTACTAGTAGCACCCGCATTGAAATCTGTATCTGAAGTCTCTGTCAAAGTAGTTATTGCTTCAGTAATAGTAATTTCTGTACCAGCGGTGATGTTGCTATCTTTGGAGGTGTACTTTGTCCAGCCAGTTCTATTACTAGTATGATTTGGGTATTCTACGGTATTACCCCCAGACCAATCAGTTTGGACAAAATAATAAGTAGCGGCATGAGTCAAAAAACTATTAAAAATAAAAAATACTGCCGAAAAAGACACAACAAAAAATGCCACCACAGTCATGTAATGCCAATATACTTTAAACGGTCGAGATAGATATAAGCGCCAATCCTCTAACCTACGAATAGCTATGATCAGCTCCCAACCAAAATACAAAGGTAAGGTCACATGCCTAATATGTTTATATTGCTTTACCTTTGGCTTTCTTTTAACTGCCTTTCTCCTCGAGGCAGTTTTATTTTTGTCTATCTTTAATTTGATCATTGAAAAATGTCTTCAACACAAATATTATAACATATTTTATGTTATTTTCCAAAAATTATCTTTATAAGAAATTTATAAAAAATTATTTATAACGCAAGGCATCCAAAGGATTGAGCTTGCCCGCTCTACGTGATGGATATATACCAGTAATGAATCCAATCAATGTAGAAAAAACCATTATAAAAACTATAAAGACAGTTGGAGTGTAAAATAGATCAAAAACTTGCCCACCAAAATTTCTAGCCAAAACACTAAAAATAACATTTACCAATTCACCACCCAAGATACCTATAAGTATCCCCGACAGGCCTCCCAAAAATCCTATAATCATCGCCTCTGTCAAAAACAAAGCCTGCACATCTCTTTTGGTCACACCAATAGAACGCATAATACCAATCTCATTGGTTCTTTCCAATAGGGTAATTGTCATGGTATTAAACATTCCAATGGCAGAAACTATCAAAGCTATCAGACCAAACAAACCAAGAACTATTTGAATTATTCTAAAAATTCTTTTTGCCTGATCAATGATGTCTGATAAAGAAGATACCAATAGACCTTTGTCTATAATTTCACTTCTGACTGTTTCCAAGTGGACACTATCACTGACCTTTACCTTGGCCTGATCAAAAACTTGTATCTCCAAATCATTCAAAGTATTGTTCAAGACATAGGCATAATTCGCTGTATCATCCGATATCACACCCACCACCGTATAAGCATCGTCACGATTGACAAACTCCACCTCCTCCACATCTTCATCTGTGACTTTGGTCAAAAACAAACTTATATTGACTTGCTGACCTATGATACTACCTGGATCTTCAAAATTAAAAAGTTGAGTAGCTATAGAAGACAAAACAATTTCCTTGCTGTCTTCCCCAGAAAATTCATTACCATAAGTTACCCCCGTACCATTGAGTCTAAAAAACGATTGTTCTATTCCATAAATACCCATATCACCAGTAATCTCCCCAAGTGTTACTTGTCCTGGTATATTCATTACTGGACTTACTTCTACTACCTCAGGTATTTCCGCTATTTCTCCCAAAACTTGCCTATCCAATTCTATAAGACCTGAAGTACCTGCGTTGACATCCAAGCTCAATAGAGCATCAGCAGAGGTAATACGATTCAAAATAATCTGCTGTAAACCATAACCAAAAGATACCAAAAACAAAACTGCACCAATACCAACTCCCATACCCAAAACAGTCAACAGACTTCTCATTGGCCTGGTTCTAAAAGATCGGATAGATAATAGTAATATATCTTTAAGATTCATCTTGATTGTCAGTTTCTTTTCTATCTATTAATTCCAATTTTTTGGAAGGTTGACGCATCATGAGTTGATATTTACCTAGCATGATAAGCTCCATGCGACGGGCCATTTTATGTGCCAGCCTAGAATCAAAACCAGCCCCACCTTTGGACTTGGCTTTATCCAATATTTTTTCAAATTCGTCTTTATCTATATCATTCTCCAGTCTTTTTAAAATAACCTTATTTACCAAATCGTCAATTTTTTGATTTTTTGATTTTATTTCAAATTCAGTATACAAATATTGACGCACATTTTCTGCGTGTTCCCCTGGATTGATCACTTCTTTGCTGAATTCATGAATAATACGAGATAATTCACCAAATTTTTTGGTTAATTTTTTGGCTGTACGCACATCCATATCTAGACCACCTTGTTTATTACCTTTGTCCAAATAACTAAAAATAGGATCATAGTTTCCACTACCAGAACTCAATAGCTGATCTATCCTCTGCTCTATTCCTTCCATTTCATCCACAGACAAACCAATCAATATTTCAGTAGCAATGTTTTTGGCTTTGTAATATTCCAAAGAAACATTATCGTCAACATCGTCGAGCTTCTTGTACGTTTGTCTGAGTTTTTCGTAGCTTTCCTTTTCTTCTGGAAGTAACTGACGCTTGGGTTGAAATATCTTTCTATTGGCCTTGGTCTGTTCATGTTTACCATCTTTGAGATAAAATACTCTATCAGCTAAATCCAAATGCCTAGAATCATGAGTAACTAATATAATAGTCTTTTTTTGCTCACTATTGAGCTTGGCCAAGAGTTCCATCACATCTTCAGAAGACTTTGAATCAAGATTACCCACTGGCTCATCAGCAAATATAATATCAGGCTCATTGATAAGAGAACGACAAATAGCTACTCTCTGTTGTTGACCACCTGACAATTCTTGAGGAAGCTTTCCTTTTTGTTCATATACGCCAAAATGTTTCAAGAGTTTATCTGCTTTTTCTGATCTTTCTTTTTTATCTCCACCAATAGCTATTTGAGGAAGCATTACATTTTTGGCCACTGATAAAGAAGATATCAAATAATAGGCCTGAAAAATCATGCCTATTTTCTTTTGGTGGTACTCCTCAAACTGTTTGGTGCTCATATCTTTGATGTTTTGTTCATCAATAAATATTTCGCCGTCAATACCTTTTTCCAAACCAGCAATCGAGTACATCAAAGTAGATTTTCCACAACCTGATGGTCCAAAAAATATAACAAATTCACCAGGAAAAATCTCTAAATTTATATTTTGTAAGGCTCTAACTTCATTTGACTTGCCCTTGAAGTATGTAACGCTTAAATTTTTTATTTTTATTTGTGGCTTCATAATAGAAAATAATACCCCTGGCTGCCTTACAATCAAGGAATATTTACGAGAGTATTTTCTATAATATTATAACATATTTTATACTTTTCCCAAAGAATTTTTATAAATAAAAAACAGCGTAATGCTTTACGCTGTTTTTTGTCCAACTATAATATAATTATTCAACAATAAGAGTGCCTACCATACCCATTTCTCTGTGTTGACCAACTGAACAATAATATTCAAATTCCCCAGCCTGATCAGCAACAAACTCTATGGTTTCTTGGTTGCCTTCTTGGATTTGCTTTGTAGCAGCGTCAAATTCATCTACTACCCAATCATGGAAGCCTTCTTCATTGACGAAGACAATACGAACAGTGTCACCTTTTTTCACTCTGATTTCTTTTTCGGAAAAATCAAAGTTAGTGCCTACTACCCTAAATTCTTGAACCTCAGATGCCATCATAGAATCATCTTCAGTTGTAGAATCGTCCTCTTCCATCATAGAATCACTTTCTTCGTTCATCATACTAGTATCATCTTCCATCATCTTCTCCTGGTTTGTATTTTCAGGATTGTTTGCTGACTGTTGGTTAGAATAATACCAAAAACCTAATATTGCCACTAAAACGACAATAAATATTATATATGCATTTTTTCCCATATATTATAATATTAATAATTATTAAATAAATAATACCTTAATAGCATAAAAAATTCAACACTTTACTTGCGCTTTTTGAATAATATCAAACCTCCTAAAATGACTATTAAAACTATATAAACCCAAATAGGTATACTGGATTCATCATCATTGCTGTAGTCACTATTTTCTGAATCAAGCAAATCACTTTCTGCTTGATATTCTGGTATACTCAATTCTGGCTGAATCAAATTAGTAACTTGTTCATCCTTGTCTAATTCTACAAAAGTATCTGGCTCTCCATCATTGTCTGTATCATACACTTCCATAGTTATATACAAATCGTCAGAAAAAACCAACCACATGTCATCAGTATCATTGTCATCAGTGTCATAAGAGCTCAAGACTAAAATTTTATTACTCTCATTTGTAATATAATAATCTATTGAATCTTCATTGGTCTCTTTTTCATCATAATCAAAAGTATAATCTCCTAATTGCAAAGTATCCACTTCCATATCAGCTTGTATGTTTTGCTGATCATCATTCTCCTGGGCAAAGGCCGTGTTTATAAAAAACAAAGAACTACTTTGTTTGTCCTCCCAGTCATCCCTCTGTCTTTGACAATCAGACTCCAACATAGCACGAACTCGTGATTTTTCTTTGTACTGCCAAGAAGCAGCTTGAGCTTCTAGTAATTTTATTTGATTCTCATTGGCCAAAAGTTGTTTTCTTCGTTCAGCATTTGCTTTGTAGCTAGCCTTCAATGCTTGATCAATTGCCTGATTACTCAAATGTTGTGTCCTTAGTATTTCAATTTCTTCTGGTGTAATATCAGCCGATGGCAAAGCCGCATTACTAGCATCGTTGAACACTTGAGTAGCAACCTTGACTGGATCACCCATACTGTCCAAAGTCTCCAAGGCTGCATTGAGCCCAATAGATTTGACCTTACCAGAAACAGTGCTAGTATCTACAGCCAGACTAGAGTCAGCTGGTATTACTCCCTGCACCACTTTGAGTCCTTGACTGATTACTTCCAAAGTTTTACCACTGGTCAATACTTTTGAATAAGATTCTCCTATTCCTTTTCCAGACTTGATAGTTGAATAAGTCACATAAGAAAGACGCCAAAAAGATTTGAGAAGATTGGTTTTTATATTTTGTACCAATGCAGCTTTGTATTCACGCATAGTCAGCCTCAACTGTCTATCAATTTCCATATCTCGTTGCAAGACAAAATTTTGTGCTTTTAGCTCCATTATCTGCTCATATGTATTCAAATTTTGTTGTACCTCCCAACTACGAGCATTAAAATCTATATTATCATCAAAATCTGAATATTTTTTCCACTCATTTTCAAAAGATGACTCATTTATACTACAATCTGAATTAAAGGGTCCATCTGCTACAAAAGACGTTTCTTGATCAGATGAATCATCATCATTTTCCTTGTCTTCTGCTTTTACACACTTATTACCTTCCTTGTAGTAAGGATCTTCGCAATAAGTACATTTTTTGTTTGAATAAATGCCACCACCAGAATTACAGGTAGTTTCAAAAGTTTCCAACTGTCCTTTGACCCACTTATCGTACTCTTCTCTAACATAAGAGTTTGCTGCGCTAGAACTCAAGCTAACATCTTCACAATATTCATTGTGAAAAGCACATTTGCAATACTGGTAAGGCATAGAAATACCACAAAAATCATCCTTAATATCAGGTTTTTGAAATTTTTCTACTCTCCCTTTGCTGCATCCAGTCAATAAAAAAACAGCCACAATCATTAGACTGGCCAAAAATAGAGTTTTTTTAGTTTTCATAGTCTTAAATTAAATGTTATATCATTTTTATCTTAGCCAAATATGTATTTTTTGTAAACAACAGCTTATTATAAGCTACTATTGACATTTGCTGTGTTTTTGCCTATAATTTACTGCGTATATTTTAATTAGTTTGCCGAGATAGCTCAGTTGGTAGAGCAACGGTTTTGTAAACCGTCGGTCGCTGGTTCGAGTCCAGTTCTCGGCTCCACAAATAATTCACTAAGAATACTGTCATGTCACAAGATAATCTAGCCAAGCTCGAATGTGTTGATTGTAAAAATATCAACTATCACAGTCACCGCAACAAAAAAGCAGTCAAAGAAAGACTGGAGCTTAAAAAATATTGTAAAAAGTGTAAAAAACACACTGCCCACAAAGAGACCAAATAAAAACCTGGTCTTTTATGGGGGCGTCGTATAGTGGTAGTACAGGGGTCTCCAAAACCTCTAGCGTGGGTTCGATTCCTACCGCCCCTGCCAAAAGAATAGCATTTTTATAATGCTGTTTTTTTGATATACTTAAATTAATTATTATTAAAATAATTATATGACTATTTCAATTAATCAAGACCAATACTTTGCAGTACTGTTTTCTATTATTATAGGTATAATTGTCTTTCTATTGATGCGAGAAATAATGTGTTGGTATTTTAAAATCAACCACATAAAAAGATTACTAGAAGAAGCTAATGATCAGAGAGAAACTATTTTAAAATTAATGCTTGAAAAAAGAGACAAAGAAAAACCTAATCACTCAGAAAAAAAGTCATAACTTCGTCCCACAATCCCTGCCACGTAAAGCCGTTTCACGGCCACGTGTCACGCCAAAAATTACTGATTTTTATAATCGGTATTTTTTGTTTGCGAAAAAAGGCAACCATTATTAAATGGTTGCCGCTAAATACTTTACTGTGTTATTTTTTTATAAATTCTTTTAATTTTGGTGAATCAATATATTCTGCAATTTTTGCAACGTGACTATTTCTCAATGCCTCATAGAATTCTTCAGAAAAAGTTTTGACTATCAAAGCTCGTATTTCATCGTCAAATTCAAGCCCCTCCTGCCTTCCTCTTTGTATGTCTTTCCAAATTACATCCTCAGATATCCCAGTATTTTTACTTATCTCACTTATAATAATATCCAAGACCTCTACATAAGCTTCATGGCCATATTCTCCCAATACTTCTTCTCGTCTTTTTTTGAAACTTTCCACTGCTTCATCGTCGTATTGCCCGCTGCGGGCTATATATTCATCAAATACCTGTCTAGCCAATTTTTCCGTGACTGCTTCATCAAATAAGGCGTGCTTGGCTAGGTGGTCGCCAATGTTTCCTTGAGCATCAGTTTCATATACTTCGAGCTCCGCATATCCCAACACACAAGCTCGCTGTGGTGAATCTTCAGTGGCGCCTTGAAGATCATTGTCTAGAAAAGTATGTTTTGCGGTTGCATGCCCTTGCTCGTGTGACAATATATGTATCAATGCAAGTTCTGCATTTTCTTCTCCAAACTTATATTTTATATTATCAAATGAAACCACTATATCATCATCCCAGGCATTATAAAAACCAAGACCTTCGCGCGGGTCAAAAGTTTTTTTAGCTTTTGGCCGCCCGCTAAATATTTGATCTACTTTTTTGAAGTTTATTTGCTCAGAGGCTCCTTCGCTGTGTCCAATTCTTTCACGGAAAATACTTTCCATAAGCGGCAGATCAACTCTTGTCAGGATTTCAGCTAGCTCTGAATCTTTTTCCTCATCATATTCAAAAGCAATAACATTATTGTCCGCTCTTGACTTCTGATCTCTGTTTCCTATAAATTCAAAACTCATACTAATAATAATTATTTTATTTATTAAACCTATTTATATTATTATACCATATTATCATAGCCAATCTCGAAAATAAGCCCACATTTTCGTCATTGACATTTATAGATTTTTCTGGTATGATTGACTAGCTTATTAAGTAGTTTGAAGTATTTCATTCTACTTAGATTAAATAGTAATTTATTGTAAAAACTACAAAGTATAGTTGCTTTGAAATGTAGTAGAATTTCTAATTGCTATTGCAAATTAATTCATTATATTTACAAAACAATTATGCAAGGAATTGTAAAAAAGGTTCTCACTGATAAAAAAATAGGTTTTATCACCCAAAAAGAAAACCAAGAAGATATTTTCTTTAGTAGCGAAAAACTTGATAACATAAAACTTGAAGAACTCAAAGAAGGTGACCCAGTTACTTTTGAAATCGAAGAGAGCTACAAGGGGCTAGTGGCTATTAAAGTAAAAAAGGCTTAAATCCCCTATTGCGATATAAAAAATAAATTTAATATAAAGCATATCAAAAAAGATAAAGAAAAAAAATTTGTAACTGGTCAATCTAGATACTGCCAAAGTTGTGGCATGGAGTCTGAAGAATTATTTGAAGTTACCAAAAATATTCAAAAAAAAGATCAACTACAATATTGTGCTAAGTGTAAGGCTAAACACAAGCCAAAGACAAAAGCTACCGATGATAAGCACAAAGTTGCAACCTTATAAAAATAATATTTTATAAAAACCATCTATAAAAAAATACTGATTTTTATAATCGGTATTTTTTGTTCCAAATAAAAAAAGGAGTTTATAGAATTTTTAATTCACAAATCTCCTTAGTCATCACAAGCGTTACATCTAGCATTGCCTCCACCTTCGCATTTAAGACAATCACCACATATTCCACAGAAATCGCTCAGACCACATTTTTTACAGACAGCTACAGCTACCTCATCAGCAACACAGGGATCCTCTTTATCAATTGTGGCACTATGCCTTTCTAATTCTTGTACTGCTTTGTGTGCTGCTATCTTTCTTTCAAGTAAATCTTTTTTCTCTGACCACCACTCTTCAAATCCAGCGGGATAATGCGTAAAGAAAGAATATTCTTTGAGGTGTTCTTCAGCCTCAGAAGCTGTACAAAAAGCAAATTTTGCCTCCAAATGTGTCTTAATTAAGGCGAGTTCTTCTTCGCTATACATGATTTCACCTCCCTTCAGAGATTGTTTGTAGGAACTTTCACGAACAATTAAATATATTATAAATACTTATTAATGTCAACTATATTGTCTTAGAAGTATTATTATTGTTATAATAAATAAATGAAAAATATAATTTTACTGTTACTTATATCTTTGTCTCTTAGTGCTTGTTTGCCCACAAAAAACACTAATAAAAATCAAAATATAAGTAACACAAACAATTCTATACCAACAAACGAAAACCAAAACAAGCTTCCAGCAGATGACAACGGACAAGTAGCTTGTACTATGGATGCTATGGAATGCCCTGACGGATCATATGTAGGTCGGATTTCGCCTGACTGTAATTTTGCTCCTTGCCCAAAAATAGAACAAACAGAACTGAGCAAACCTATTGCCAACTTCAATGAGCGAATCACCAAAAAACCATTTGGTATATATATTACTCCCAAAAATTCACCAGTGCAGCCAGAAAAATTCACTGGCTATCACACTGGTGTAGACGTCGAATATGATGATCTACCTGATGAAAAAATATCTGTCTATGCTATAGCTGACGGCCAAGTTGTCCGTTCTGATTGGGTCAGTGGCTATGGTGGTATGGTAGCTATTCGGCATACTATTGATGACAAAAACTATATTGCAATCTATGGCCATCTCAATCCTGACAACTTACCAAAAGTAAGTGACAAAATAACTATTGGCCAAGAAATAGGATATTTAGGTCAAGGCTATAGCTCTGAAACAGACAATGAAAGAAAGCATCTTCACCTAGCTATTTATACTGGCAATGACATAAACGTACGTGGTTATGTGTATACAGAGGCAGAACTCAGTAAATGGACTGATCCAGAAAAACTCCTTGATTAGCCCAAATATTGACAAAATAAGCCGGTAATACTATTATGGATGTTACCGGGTCAAAATTCAGGAAGAAGCGATCCGGCAACAACGTTCCTTAAGGGAGTACTCATGCAACACGTACCTCCGCCTCAGGCGACCAGCGAATTCCTCGACATCAGCGTCGGCGGTGAGATCACTGTCACCCCCAAGCTCCTCGATCACTGGCGTCCCGCCAGGAGGATCCCCCAGGACGACGGGGTCCCCGGAGTGGTCGTGCTCCGCAACACGAAGAAGCATCGCTACGCCATCCCGGCCGCCCGTGTCAGCAACGGATTCATCCTCTTCGTGCCCGACGGCCTCAAGATCGGCGACAAGCTCCGCATCAAGTGGCGTGACCCCGGTTGCGCTCTGGCCCTGCCGGCTGACTAGTACGTTCCCCTCCAACTTCAGTTGGAGTTTTTTTATTTAAATAAAAATCACTTGACAATAATGTTAGAATTATATAACATTATAAATAGTTAAATATTTCTAACATTAAATTTAAAACCATGACTAAAAAACAATACAAATTATCTAGGATAATAGTAATGATTTTAATAGCCTTTACTGTATCCACGTCTTTATCTTTGAATAACTACATAATACCTATACTAACTATATTTGCTGGTATAGCTTTCATGTTTTCTATCCGCAAAAAATATGAAAAAGAAGAAGGCGTCCTAGCTGATGAAAGGGATTATAAAATAGCTGGTAATGCTGCCCGCTATACTCTATTTATCTATTCTATAGTTGGAGTAATTGCTACTATGGTACTAATGGTACTAGGTAAAGAAAATAATACTCTGCTAACTATTGGCTATTTTGCTTCTTATACGGTCTGCGGTTTGATGCTGCTCAATGCTCTTTTATTTAAAATTTTGAGTAAAAGAAGTAATGAAAAATAAAATAAAACAATACCGAAACAAACACCAGCTAACCCAAGAAGAGTTAGCTAAAAAAGTCAAAGTAAGACGTGAGACTATTGTATTTTTGGAGCAGGGAAAATATAATCCTTCTTTGAAATTGGCTCATGATATAGCTAGAGCTCTAAAAACAAGAATAGACGATTTGTTTATTTTTTAAAAAAATAAAAACCCCCTACTTTTAGCAGGGGTATCAGCGCTTGGTGATCTGAGTCTGGAGAGCGTCCGACAGCGGACCGGCCTTGTCGAGATCGACAAAACCTACGATACTCACCTGACTTTGGGCCGTGTTGTCCACGGCACGTTTGAGCGCTTCGCCCAGAGATCCACTGACCGGACCCAAGGGTGAAAGAGTCACTAGACCACTTCTGGTCTGAACGATTTTGTGCCAATTTGCCACAACTTGCCTCCTTCGGGTTAAAACCAAGACTTCTTGCCGAATTCTTTATCGAGCTCCTTGAGGAGCTCTTTTTGTTTTTTGCTGAGTTTGGTAGGAACGTTTACGTTGATTATTACTATTTGATCTCCTCTACCTCGTGATCTTAGGTGAGTCACACCTTTGCCACGAAGGATAAACTTTTTGCCGCTTGGAGTGCCGGCCGGAATCTTGAGTTTTACCTTACCTTCTATAGTACCAACCTCTATCTCCCCACCCAAGGCTGCCATAGTAAATGGCACTTCATATTCTGATATCAAATCATCTCCTTCACGAAGCAAATTCTCCTCTTCTTGTACATGAACGGCAACATATAGATCTCCTGCCGGAGCTCCGTTTTTGCCAGCATTGCCCTGACCAGAAATCCTGATTGACTGCCCATCGGCAATACCAGCTGGTATTTCTATTTTTATATCCACATTTTCAGTATCAGCTCCTTGACCATTACAATTACCACATTTATCTTTTATTTTCTTTCCTTGCCCTTTACAATCTGGACAAACTGTTTGTGTGCGAAATGTACCCAAGACAGTAGTAGCTATCTTACCAGTACCGCTACAAGTATCGCAAGTATCATAAGATGTGCCTTTGTCAGCACCAGTACCTTTACAAGCTTCACATTGGACTTGTTTTCGTAGTGATAGGGTATCACTTTTGCCAAAAACAGCATCTTTGAGAGTGATATCTAGATCAACCTCAATGTTGCTACCTCGACCACTACGTGAGCGTCCACCTGGAGCTCCACCGGTAAAAAAACTACTAAATATATCACCCAGATCAAAATCTACGCCTTGGCCGCCAAAACCTTGTTGAAAACCAGAAAAATCAAAACCCTGACCAAAAGGATTCTGACCTCCTCCACCAAAACCTTGAGCACCATCAAAAGTGGTGCCATATTGATCATATTGTTGACGACGCTCTTTGTTGCCCAATACCTGATAAGCTTCGCTTATCTCTTTGAACTTTTTGGCATTTTCTTCGCCTTCATTTTTGTCTGGATGATGTTGGTGAGCTAGTTTACGAAAAGCTTTTTTGATTTCTTCTTGACTAGCGCCTTTATCAATTCCTAATATTTTATAATAATCTTTTCCCATTTATTTTATTTAGTGCGGCGCCCCGCCGAAGGTCTCGAACGTAGTCGAGAGAAGGAGGGGCGCCGCTTTAAAATTATTTTTTATCTTTTTCTTCTTTATCATCCTTTACCTCTTCAAAATCACCTTCTACTGCATCTTTGTTGTTTTTCTTTTCTTCACCCTTGGTTTTTTCAGTACCTTCTGTTGGGCCGGCTGCGCCGGGAGCTTGTCCACCAGCAGCTGCTTGTTGCTGATACATAGAAGCACCAATTTGCTGAACTATATCTTCCATATCTTTGATGGCAGATTTGATTGGCTCAAGATCCTTACCATCTTTTACTTTTTTGAGGGCTTCCATCTTTTCTTCCATTTTCTTTTTGTCCTCATCTTTGAGTTTATCCTTGTTTTCTTTGATAAACTTTTCAGTCTGGAAAATTATATTTTCAGCATTGTTTCTGGTTTCTACTTCTTCTTTCTTCTTCTTATCCTCTTCAGCGTGAGCTTCAGCGTCTTTTTGCATCTTTTCTATCTCATCTTCACTCAATCCTGAAGATGATTTGATAGTAATAGATTGCTCTTTGCTGGTAGCTTTGTCAATTGCCTTTACATTCAAAATACCATTGGCATCTATATCAAAGCTGACCTCAACTTGTGGTACACCACGAGGCGCTGGAGGAATGCCTGACAAAGTAAATCTACCTAGAGTTTTATTGTCAGCGGCCATTTCTCTTTCGCCTTGCAAGACATGAATCTCCACTGTGTCTTGATTGTCAGCCGCAGTAGAAAATATTTGAGACTTGGAAGCTGGAATAGTAGTATTTCTTGGAATAAGTGGAGTACGTACACCACCCAAAGTTTCCAAGCCTAGGGTAAGTGGAGTTACATCCAAAAGCAAAACATCCTTGACATCACCTTGGAGTACACCAGCTTGCACAGCAGCACCCATAGCTACTACTTCATCAGGGTTTACTGAAATATTTGGTTTTTTACCAAAAAATTCTTCTACCTTCTTTTGTACTAGAGGCATTCTAGTCATACCTCCAACCATAATAATCTCTTCTATATCACTAGCCTTGAGTCCAGCATCTTTGAGAGCTTTTTCACAAGGCTTGAGAGTATTGTCTACCAATTCACCCACTAATTCTTCTAGTTTTGATCTAGTCATCTTCATGACCAAATGCTTTGGACCAGATTCATCAGTAGTGATAAATGGTTGATTGATTTCAGTCTCCATAGAAGATGAAAGTTCCATTTTGGCTTTTTCAGCAGATTCTTTTAATCTTTGCAAAGCCAAAGGATCTTTGGACAAATCAATGCCTTCTTGTTTTTTGTATTCTTCTAAAATCCAATTGATAATTACTTGATCAAAGTCATCGCCACCTAAGTGAGTATCACCATTGGTTGATTTTACTTCTACAGTATCAGCTGACACATCCAAAATAGAAATATCAAAAGTACCGCCACCCAAATCATAGACAGCGATCTGTTGATCTTTTTTCTTGTCAAAGCCGTAGGCCAAAGCAGCGGCTGTAGGCTCATTGATGATACGCTTTACTTCCAAACCAGCAATCTTACCAGCATCTTTGGTGGCCTGACGTTGTGAGTCATCAAAGTAAGCTGGTACGGTAATAACTGCCTCTTTTACTTCTTCACCCAATCTTTCTTCAGCATCAGCTTTTATTTTTTGCAAAATCATAGCTGAAATTTCTTGAGGACTTGATTCTTTGTCCCCCATTTTTACTTTGACGCCTTCACCAGCCTGAACAATCTTGTAAGACATGGTTTCAACGTCTTTTTTTATTTCAGCGTCAGAAAACTTTCTACCAATAAGACGCTTAACTGAAAAAATAGTGTTTTCTGGATTGGTAACAGCTTGACGTTTGGCTGGCAAGCCAACTAAACGTTCTCCATTTTTGGATACAGCTACCATAGAAGGAGTGGTACGATTACCTTCTTTGTTTTCCAGAATCTTTGGTTTTCCTCCCTCAACTACAGCAAAGGCTGAGTTGGTGGTACCTAAGTCAATTCCGATAATTTTTGCCATATGGTTATATTAATTTTTTTAAGTTATTAACTAATTCTTTTTTGCTGATTAGGTATTGTAAATCCAATACATCATCATCAGCTATATTATCATCGCCAGCAAAATCCATTACTTCCTGTGGTTTGAGGTCGGTCAGGATTGCATTGCCAACCACTCCTTGTGGTAGTGAAGCAAATTTGGCTAGTAAATTGGCACCACAACTATTGCAGGTAGCATAAGTCAATACTCCATATTCAGATTCATCCAAAACTTGAACCATTGACTGTTGGTAGCTAGTGTTACAAACCGGGCACTTTTTTATTAGTCGCAAATTGAGCGATGAATTAAAATTGTCTACCATTTATTTTTTATTATTTATCTCCCCCACCTGTCATTCCGGACCCGTTCCGGAATCTGCACGACTTTAGATTCCCACTTTCGTGGGAATGACAGCGTGTGGTTATTTATTATTTAGATTAATTTTAATGTTTTTTACTCTGGCTTTTGCCTCTTTTGGCAAAAATATCTTGAGCAAACCATTTTCAAAGTCAGCTTCAGCCTTGTCAGCCTGCACAGAGGCTGGCAAAACTATAGAACGATGAAATGACCCACTCCTTACTTCTTTGCGATAATAATTTTTTTCATCAATTTCTGAGGATGTTTCTCTTTTTCCTTCAATACTCAAAACATCATCATGAACGTTGATTTCTACATCTTCTGGTTTGATGCCAGCTAGAGTAGCCTCCACCACCACGTTGTCCTTTTCTTCATAGACATCGATGGCGGGAACAAAATTTTGAACGCCTTTTTCCAAAGACTCAAAAGTGTCTAAAAATGGACTCCATGGAATTAATGACATAACATTATCTCCTTTCTTACTTATTATTTATAATTACTTTGGCTGGACGAATTGCTGATTCTTTGGTCCTATAGCCAGCCAATTTTTCTTCTACAATTATTTGATCATCTTGATCTTTTTCTTTTACTGACCCCACAGATTCATGAATATTGGGATCAAATTTTTCTCCTACGGTTTTTATCTTTTCTATTTGATGATCATTTAAAAATGATTCCCACATCTTGAGAATATGCTCCAGACCCACTGCCCAAGATTCTTTTTTTTGTTCTTCTGGTATATGCTCTATAGCTATTTGATAATTATCAAATATAGGTAAGAGCTCTAGTATAAAAGCACTGCTGACAAAATTTGACATAGAAGATAGACGTTGATCCATTTCTTTTTGCAAATTCTGATAATCAGCCAAGGCTTTTTTCCAACCAGCCAAATTTTCTTCGGCCTGAGTTTTGAAATCCTCTTTAACTTTTTTATTTTTCTTTCCAGCGTCACCGCTAGGCGCGTCTTCTACTTTTTTATCTTTTGACATTTTAACTCAATTATTTATTTTCATTTCTTAAAACCCTGAACCTAGCCGAAGGGTTATTTTACAATCTTAACTGTCTCTTCTAATAAGCCTAATATACGATTATAGTCCATTCTCATTGGACCCAAAATAGCAATCAACTTGTCATCAGACAATGGTGTGATAGCTACTGAACAATCTTCGGAAAATGGATTGTCCTGACAAATCAAAACTTGGGCTTTGTCTATTTGGTGATAAATATCAGCCATAGCTTTTTCAAATGAATCAACTACCTGACTCATAGACAAAACCATTTTGTAATCTTCAAATTCTGGTTGAGAAAAAAGATTAAACAAACCAGTAAAATAAAAACTGTTTGGTGCCAAACCAACAATAGCAGCTAGATTTGTCTTGCCCACCAAAAGCTTAGCCAAATCTCTGATATCTTGCTGGTAAGCAGATAACAATTCTTTTTTTTCTGCGTCAGTAGCTGATTTGATGGTCAACAAATTGTCTAGATAATATTGATATCCCAAAACTGTAGGAATACGGCCAGCAGAAGTATGCGGTTGCATGATATAGCCTTCTTGCTCCAAATCATACATATCATTTCTGATAGTGGCTGGAGATACGTCAAACTTATTGCCTTCAGACAATATCTTGGAGCCAACTGGCTTGGCTGTTTTGGTATATATATCAATAATTTCTTTGAGCAATCTTTGACTTCTTTTTTCCATGTATACATTATAAACAAATTAGCACTCAACGTCAAGGAGTGCTAAAGATAATGATATTTTTGCTAATTTTAGATAATTATTCTTTTCTAAGCGCCATGATGGGATTGAGCTTTGCTGCTTTCTTGGCTGGATAAATACCAAATATGAGCCCCACAGCAACAGAAAAGACTATAGCCAATACAATACCAATAAATGATAAAGAAAATGGCCAGTCCATGCCATAATAATTGGCTACTATAAAAATCAAATAAGTTGTTCCAACGCCTAAAATAACACCAAATATTCCTCCCAAAAAAGTCACTAATATGGCTTCAGTCAAAAATTGTTTGAGTACATTACTATTGCTAGCTCCGACTGATTTTCGCAAGCCTATTTCAAAAGTTCTCTCAGCCACAGAAGCATACATAATGTTCATAATACCCACTCCCCCCACAACCAAAGATATACTAGCCAGCACCACCAAAAGAATCGTGATTGCCCCCAAAACTGTTCCCAATACATCTTGAGTCTCCTGTATTCCCATAACCTCAAAATCATCTCTATCCGGATCATCTATGTCATGATTTTCTCTAAGTATTTCTCTCATAGCCTCAGCAGTCTCCTCTTCTTTGGAAGGATCACTAAGCTGAGAGGTGATAGCTGAAAGATAATTTATGCCCATCAAAAGTTTTTGAGTAGTTTTTACTGGTATGTAAACCAGGTCATCCATATCAAAGAAAAACACCGTACCTCTTTCCTTGGCCACACCAACCACCTTATAACTTTGTCCGTTTATTTTTACGTTTTGATCTATAGGATCACTAGCACCAAAAAGATCTTCTTTTACCTTTTTGCCCAAGACAATAACTCTAGATAAATTTTTATCTTCTTCTTCAGTAAAAAATCTACCATAATCTATTTCTGTGGCATCAATGTCTATATATTCACTACTGACTCCGTATACCAAAACTTTGTTTACTTCGCCCTTCCAAGAAATAATATCTTGAGTAATAACAGCCGCGTAGGCTTTGTCAATATATGGCAAATCCAAAAAATCCTGTCTGTCCTCTTCTTTGAGAGTTGTAATCACCACACCCTGAACTTGAGTTGTAGCTCCTCCGCTTCCTTGAGGAACCCTTACTTCTGTTTGAATAAAATTACTACCAAAGCTTGAAATCTGATTATTTATAAATTTTTCCAAGCTCTTACCAGTAGAAATAATCACTGTAACTGAAGATATACCTATAACCACACCCAAAATAGTCAAAAGTGTTCTAGCACGATTGCGTTTCAAAGCTCTGGTAGAAATAGAAAATATATCTTTAAACTTCATATTATTCGTAACGTAAAGCTTCTATTGGATTCAATTTGGCAGCTTTTCTGGCTGGATACCAACCAAACACCAAGCCCACCAACACAGCAAAAGACAAAGACAAAAATATAGAAAAAAATGACACGATATAATCCCATTCATAACCGAGGTAATTGACCACCAAACTAATAATAAATGACACAAAAGCGCCCGCAATTACCCCTATAATACCCCCTAAAAGGGTCAATATGAGCGTTTGGACCAAAAAGTGGGCACTTATATCACCTTTGGTAGCACCAACTGCTTTTCTAAGTCCTATTTCCTTGGTACTTTCAGATACTGAAACCAACATTATATTCATAATACCAATGCCGCCAACCAACAATGATATGGCTGCTACTAAGGCCAAAAAATAATTAAGTCCATCTGTAACACTTGTCAAAAGATCTAATGCTTCTTCTGAAGAACGAACTGAAAAATCATCCTCTTCAGGATTCTCTATATTGTGTTGATCACGAATCACTCCCTTTATCTGATCTATGATATAGCGCACGTCAATATCTGGATTAGCCCTGGCTCTAGCAAAACTAATATAATTTATACCCAACATCAATTTTTGAGCTGTAGCCTTGGAAATAAATATTTGATTATCTTGGTCTTGAAAACCAGACGCGCCCCTCTCTTTCATCACGCCAATTACTCTAAAACTTTCTTTGTCTACTTTTATTCTCTCCCCTATGGGGTCTAAATTGCCAAAAAGCTCTTCAGCTACCTTTGAGCCCAAGACCGTTACTCTAGCGACTTGTTCGTCTTCTTCTGGAGTAATGAAATGTCCTTGAACAACTTCTGCATTGGTTTCTACATTCATATACTCAGAAGTTGTACCCAAAAAACTAGTATCAATTTTTTTGTTTTGATAAGAAGCTACAGCTGTACCTCTGACGTATGGTGCTATTGCCTCTACTCCATCAACCTGATTTTTTACTGCCAACAAATCATCATAAACCAGGGTTGTTATATTTATGCCCATAGCAGAAGCTGGCGGTCCCTCGTCATCACTAGCGCCTGGCAATATAGCTATTAGATCAGAGCCTATGCCCCTGACTTGATTGATGACCAAGCTCTGTGCGCCATCGCCAACTGACATAATAATAATAACTGAAGAAATCCCAATAATAATTCCTAGACTAGTCAAAAAAGAGCGCATTTTATTACGCTTCAATGTTCTTACGGTGCTTAGAGAATTGTAAAAATCAATGCGCATAAATTATTTTAATTGGCCGTCTAAATCAAATCTAACTTGATCTTTATTTATATCATCAGAAATAATCTTACCATCTATGATGTTTATAATACGCTTAGCATATCTGGCTGTAGTAGATTCATGAGTTACCAGCACTACTGTCTTACCATGATCACTTAGCTTGTCCAAAATAGACATTATCTGAATACCAGACTTGGAATCCAAATTTCCAGTAGGCTCATCAGCAAATATGATATCCGGCTTATTGACCAGAGCTCTGGCAATGGCAACTCTTTGTTTTTCACCACCAGAAAGCTGATTGGATAGATAGTCACGTCTATGTTCCAAGCCCACACTCTTGATGGCATCATCTACATCTTTGAGGTCTGTTTTTCCACTGGCATACAAAAGAGGTAAGCGTACATTTTCCCAAACGCTGGTTTTGGGAAGAAGGTTAAAACTCTGAAAAACAAAACCAACTTTCTTGTTTCTATAATCAGCCAAAGTATCATCATCTAGGCTAGATACATCTTTTCCTTCAAAATGATACTGGCCTTTAGTTATGGTGTCCAAAAAGCCCAGAATATGCATCAAGGTAGACTTGCCAGAGCCAGAAGGACCCATAATAGCGACAAATTCTCCTTTTTTTATATCCAAACTAACACCATGAAGCACTTTTGTGACCACTTCATCATTTACAAACTCTTTGTGTACATCCTTGAGTTCAATCATATATTAAGATTAATCCCCGTTTTTAATATAGGTAACCACTTCTTCTCCTTCGCTCAAGCCTGAGATAATCTCCATCATACCACCATCGCCTCGTAGGCCTGTTTCTACCTCTTTTTCACTGAGCTGACCAGCTGAATCCAATACTTGTACGTATTTGCTGCCTTCACGATATATAACCGCCCTTGATGGTACCACCAAAACTCCATCTTTCTTTTCTGTGTGGATAGTAAGATCAGCTGTCATACCAGATTTTATTCTTTCATCTTTTTCATTGAAGCTTACTTTGATTGAATAATAGGTCACGCCGTCTATTAGCGTAGCGGCTGGATCTATAAAAGTGACTGTGCCTAAAAATTCTTCATCGCTAGAAAAAGCATCCAAGCTAATAGAAACCTCATCACCAACTTCCAACTTGGTGATATCTGATTCCGGAACATCCACTTCTATCTGCATAGAGCTCAAACCAATCATTGATATTATTGGTTTTGACATTGAAGTATTCTCACCAACATCAAAATTGATAGTTGTGACAATACCATCTACTGGAGCTCTGATGATGGTATCTGATAGATCACTCAAAGACCTACTCAAGTTTGCTTGTGCTTGACGAAGCCTAGCTTCCTGAGCAGCTATTTCAAAATCTCTAGGTGGAGCTTTCTTCAGTTCCAATCTTGCTTGAGCCAAATTCAAAGTGCTCAAGGCTGAATTTATGTCATTTTGAGCATTTATTATTTGTGTTTTATATGAAATAGACTTATTCCTCAAAGTACCTGAATCATCCTGAATAGATGATATAGCTGTGCTGATGGCTGTACTTTGAGTACTAATACTTGATTTGAAGGCATTAATTACTGTCTCTGTATATTCTGAATTAGTAGTGGTGACTACCATGACATCAAAAGTGTTGGTCAAGGTTTCTGAAACTTGATCTAGGGTTTCCTCAAAATAATCCAAGGCTGTCAAAATATCTGCCTCCGTTTGAGTCTCTTTGGCTATATTTATCAAGTTGTTAGATTCATTGTACATATTAACTGCCAAATTATAATTTCCTTTGGCATTTGTCAGTGTACTCAAGTTGCTGACATACAACCAATCATCAGCTTCGGAATCCATAATAGCATCATAGACAACATCCAATGAATACTGAGCCACAAAATATTTGTTTGTCAATAAATTCAAAGCTTCTTCTCTCAAATTGGCCATATCCTGATCCCTGGTTTGCTCTAGATTTGACAACTTATCTATTGCAGATTGATAAGATACTTGAGCGTTGGCAACTTCTTTTTCAGTAACTTCAAGATCCTCGTTGCTAGCTCCTGCCAAAAGACTATTCAAATCACTTTGAGCTAGATCAACAGCTGCTCTGGCATTGGCCACTTGAGAAGATATATTGCCAGCAGACAAGGCTGCCAATCTATCACCAGATTTGACCTCATCACCGACTCCTACATTAAGCTCTCCTAGTGTACCTGCAGTAGTAAAATTGAGATCAATGTCATCTGCTGATTCAACTGACCCCGTCACCTCAACGGTTTGCTCCAAATCTTCTACTGTAGCCTG
>PKTI01000017.1 GCA_002869235.1 Candidatus Parcubacteria bacterium | reverse complement strand
ATTGGCAAGTTCATAGGATTTGATCCTTCTTTGGTAGAGAAGCTTATTGTCTTCCATAACTTTTACTTTTACAGTATCACCAACGTTTATTTCATCTGTTATTTTGGCAATTCTCTTGTGTGAAACTTGAGAAATATGAACCATACCATCTTTTCCTGGCAAAAGTTCTACAATAGCACCAAGCTCAGAGCCATTATCTCTGCCTTTTACTATTTGAGTTACTTTACCCTCATATACTTCACCAACTTCAATGTCTTTGACGATGTTCTCAATCCATTCTTTGGCTTTACTAGCGCCTTCTTCTTCAGTAGAGGTGATCATGACGGTTCCATCTTGTTCTATATCTATAGAAACTCCACACTTATCAATAATTTCATTAATAACTTTACCGCCAGTACCTATAACATCTCTAATCTTTTCTGGATCAATATGTAAGGTTGTAATTCTTGGGGCATAAGGAGACATTTCAGCTCTAGGTTCTGAAATAGCTTTTTTCATAACCTCCAAAATTTTGACCCTACCATCTTTGGCCTTAGTCAAAGTCTCTTTAACTATATCATAAGCAATACCACCAAGCTTGATATCAAGCTGTATAGCAGTAATACCTTTGGTAGTACCTGCTACTTTGAAATCCATATGACCAGCATGATCTTCAATTCCTTGAATATCGGTCAAAATCTCATATTTTTTCTTATCTTCATCATCTACTACCAATCCCATAGCTACTCCAGCTACAGGCGCTGAAATAGGTACTCCAGCGTCCATCAAGGAAAGAGTTGAGCCGCAGACAGAAGCCTGTGATGATGAACCATTTGAGCCCATAACCTCTGATACTACACGAATAGTATAAGGAAAATCTTCTCCTTCTTCAGGCAAAACTGGCAACAAAGCCTTTTCTGCCAAAGCTCCGTGTCCAATTTCACGTCTACCAGGGCCTCTGAGTGGTTTTACTTCTCCTACAGAATATCCCGGAAAATTGTAATGATGCATGTATTTCTTGGTACCTGACTCTTCCATAGTGTCTAATGTCTGTTCATCTCCTGGTGAACCAAGAGTAACTATAGAAAGTACTTGGGTCTCACCGCGAGAAAACAAACCACTTCCATGAGTACGTGGAAGTAAGGCTACCTCAGCTGACAATGGTCTGATTTCATCAAATTTTCTATTATCAGGACGAGTACCCTTGTCCAATACCAAAGACTTGAAAGCTTTTTCTAAAGCTTCTTCAATCATGGCAATACCAATTGATCTCATGTCTTTGGAAACTTCGTTGTCTTCTTTTAAAATTTCATTTAAATTGGCTTTAAGCTCTTCAATGGAGGTCTTCATTTTGGATTTATCTGGATCAAATACCTTGGACAAGTCCTGTTTTCCCAAAAATTCATCTACCTTTCCTTTGACGTGTGAACGCATAGCCTCTTTTTCTTCATCAGTCTTAGGCTCTGCTTTGGGTAGGCCAACTTTTTTAATAATATCTTCTATAAAAGACATTATTTTTTTGATGTTTTTTCCAGCAAACTCAATACCTTCATACATTTCCTGCTCACTCACTTGTTTGGCACCAGCTTCAATCATGATTACTTCATCTTTTGAACCAGCTACAAACAAATCTAAGTCGCTTTTTTGTTTGGCTTCTACGGTAGAGTTCAAAACCCACTCACCACCAATACGACCAACTTGTACTCCAGCCAAAGGACCACCCCAAGGTATTGGAGAAATTCCTAGAGCTACTGAAGCCCCAATAATAGCAGGAAAATCAGGATCATTTACACCATCATAAGAAAGTACAGTTATTACAACCTGTACATCATTACGATCACTTTCATTAAATAAAGGCCTAATGGAACGATCAATCAATCTAGCAGTCAAAACTGCTTCATCGGTTGCTCTACCTTCACGCTTGATAAAGCGTGAGCCTTTAATTTTACCAGCGGCATAAAGCCTTTCCTCATAATCAACCATCAAAGGGAAATAATCTACTCCCTCTCTAGGCTGCCCAGAAGTAACGGCTGTGGCCAAAACTACTGTTTCTCCATAAGTAACAGTACATGATCCGTGAGCTTGTTTGGCAAATTTGCCAATTTCTACTTTAAGCTCCTTGCCGGCCACTTCCATAGAAAATTGTTTGATAGACATATGTATCAACTCTCCTCAATAACTGATCCGAGCTGATATGGCAAACCCCAGATTACTATAATTAGCAATCTAATGCTTACCTATCAACCTTTGATCAGTATATTTAATTTTTAATTATCAAATAATGCCCTGACTAGCAGGGCAAAATTTATTTACTCTTTATTTTCTTCTTTTTTATCCTCTTCTTCAGCATCAGGAGTCAAAATTGGCTCCGGTTCAAGGTCTTGTCTTTCTTTCTTGCTTATCTTCAATTTTAAGGTTTTCACCAATTTATCGAATCTCTTTTCGTCTTCTCTTTCCAAATAACGAAGTAGCCTATGGCGAAGAGAAACTTTTGATAACAAACCTCTTCGTGAAGAGAAATCCTTCTTGTGCTCACGCAAATGCTTGGTTAATTCTTTGACCTCTTCAGTCAAAATAGCAATTTGTACTTCTGGAGAACCAGTATCGTTTTTGTGAGTCTTGAATTTATCAATTAACTTCTGCTTTTTTTTCTTGTCTAACATATTTTTTCCTTATTAGACCCAAATCCGAGTTTTGCCTCAATTAGACATTGGTCAGGCTAGACCCAGAACTAGGTAAATTAATTATTTAACAGGCTTAGACTAACATTTTTTCAAACAAAAGTCAATAGTAAATGCCCTAATTAAACTTTGTGTCGTTTTATGTTAAAATATAAATATGCCCCTAAAAAAATACAAAAAATTTCTCCTCTCCTCCGAATTAAAACCTAGTACTACAAAAAACTACCTTTGGAATGTAGAACAATTTTATAATTGGCTAGGTAACAAAAAATTAAATGAACAAAATCTAAAAAAATATTTTGATTATTTACTAAAAAAATACCCCCAAGTAAACACCATAAATTTACGTTTAGTTATATTGAATAATTACTTAAAATTCTTAGGAAAAAATTTCAACTATGATCTGTTGTCTGAACAAATAGAAGAACCTATTATATTATCCTCCGATAAATTACAAGAATTTTTAGACCAAGCAGAAAAAAACAAAAATATTATAGGAAAAAGAGATAAGGCTCTACTGGAATTACTTTATTCTACTGGCCTCAAGGTAGGACAAATAGTAAAAATAAAAAAAGAACAAATAGATGAAATAAAAAAACAAATAATTTTTGACCCCAAAAACTATATAGACATAAAAACGACTGCTTGGTTTTATTTAGAAAAATATTTGTCTGCTAGAAAAGACGACAATCCTTGGTTGTTTATAAATTTTGATAGATCACAAAAAGGTAGTGAAAATAATATTTCTGTACGATCAGTAGAAAGAATAATTGATAAATACGCCAAAAAAATGCAACCCATACTAAAAATAAACCCTCAAATACTAAGAAACACCTTGGCTCATAACCTAAAACAGGAGGGAGCCCAAAAACAAGATATAAAAGAAGCACTTCATTTCAAAACAAAAACAGGAGCAAATAATTATCTCAAAAAAATATAATTGACACCAAGGCTATTATATAATAACTTTATAAAGAACCAGCACATTGATACTGTAAGATCGTAACCATAAAGGAGGGAGCCAGTGAAAAACACATCATGGTACTTGGCTCATTTGTGGGTGATTGTACTACAATTGATAACTTTTCTACCATACATGATTGCCAGTATACGTTTCTATAAGTACAAAGACCACTTTGTCAGATGGCTGGCCATAGGGATTGCCCTAGACGTCTTTTTGGCTGTAGCCGCTTCCACGGGTTCACTACCCAAAATGAGTCAAAATGATACCGCACCCTGGAATAGTCTACTTTTTGTAGCTCACATCAGCTTGGCTGGCATCGGTATGTTTGGCTTCATTGCTCTATTCATCTTCTTGCTCGCCAAAGGCACAAACAGGCACTATCCTCGCTTGAGAAAATTCCAGCTAAGATTCCTGCTCAGCTGCTGGATAATCGGGGTAATGATTGCCTTGGCCAATTTTGGTATCAAGATGATATTCAATGTACGGCTATACGACCTACTTTAAAAGAACACCGCACTCACATCGAGTTGCGGTTTTTTATTTGAAACAAAAAAAACACCGAGCTTTGCCCGGTGCTGTCTTGTATCTTTAGTTGTTGTTTTTTCTTTCGTAAAGTCCTATCAACTCTGCCTTGGCTATAACATGGTCATACATAGATTTTCTCAATTCCTCTATACCTGCCTCCGCCGGAAGACCAACCGCCCTATCTAAAGCATATAACTTGAAAAAATATCTATGCTCTCTATCTGGTGGACATGGACCACCATAAGCTTTGTTGCCCCTAGTGTTTTGTCCCACTATACCTGAAGGGACTGAATCCTCATCTATACCTTTTGTTTCTGGAGGCATGTTCCAAATAAGCCAATGATACCACATACCATCTGCCCTGATATTTTTGGGTACATCCGGATCGTCTACAATAAGAACCAGGGTCATGGTATTGTTTGGTACCTCACTAAATTCCAAAGGTGGATTTATGTTTTCACCATCACATGTATACTTGGCTGGAATATAGCTGTTGTGTCTAAAAGCTGAACTAGTTATTTTCATAAATTTTTATTAAGCATTTTATATTATAGCACAATTTTTGACTGGTGCTAATATCAGAGTATGTTATAATAAAAGAAATAATAATTAATATATTTTTATATGCGCGATACTTGTCCAGAATGTGGCAACGATCCATGCACATGCAATTAGCCACATCCATAAAACCCCCTTTTGGGGGTTTTATTTTTTTATAAGATTTAGTTCT
>PKTI01000025.1 GCA_002869235.1 Candidatus Parcubacteria bacterium | reverse complement strand
GTCTGAGTAATCTTGATGCCAGCCAATAACACTCCTATACCAACCATAAAATTAAGCATGCTTGGCGGAGACGTGGCATTACTTATTGCATTGGCGTCATCATAATCAGCTGGAGACTCTCCAAAACTTTCATTTATCTGCCCGCTACCTACTATAGCCAGAGACAACCACAAGAAGAATGCCAAAGCAGGACCGGCAAACAAATTTTTACCAAGTTCTTCTGTCCATTGATTGAAATATTTTTCTGTTTTGGGAAAAGTAAAAGATACAAAGGCCAAAGGAGATAGTACTATCAAAACCCACAAAGAGACTATCCTCATAACCAAAATAGCTATAATTGCCAATATAACTACCACTACTATTGCCATCATAATAGCTGCTATGACAAACATACCCACCTGTTCCCAATTCAAGCCAGTGTCTTTTCTCAATAATTGGTCCAAGCCCAATGCTATAACTAGGTCTGCCGCCACAGTTTTTTCTATAACCCTGACAAAAGTAAGCATTATAACCTGAGAAAAATCAATCAAAACACCTACTATAGTCCTACTAAAATTTATCAAGATAGCAATAATAACAAACCTCTTGAGTAACTGCCTATAACCATAACTCTGCATCTTCAAAATAGTAGCTAGGGCTATCAAAAGCAAAATAACAATGAAAAACATATTACAAAGGTTTCTCATCGTAGTCCAGCCCAAAATAACACCTTCTTCACGTATAAAATTGTTGTATTTGGCTATAATGGGAAGCAACCACATTTCTAGCTCTATTAGAACCTTGAGTGGCCCCACAACCCCCTTGTATACAGCCTGGCCAATAAAGTCAGCTACTACATCATCCGCAGCAAAAACTGTCTGTGGCACCAAAATAACAACTAGTGCTACAACTAATATCAACCAAAATGGCTTGCTATTTAGCTTGCTTAGTATTTTTTTCATAGTATGATTAATTTTCATAAACTACTACCCAGCCATCAAATATTTGATAGTTTTCTTCACCCCAATTATCTACAACTCTTACATGAGGCTTATAGCAAGAGGCTCCGCTTATTGTTGGCCTAGTATAATTTGCACCATTAATAGTTACTGTACTTCCATCACATAAATCAGTACCACTATACAGATAAGTCTTATAAAACACCTTGTAGCCTTGATGACAGGCACCATCAGTACCACCAAAACCTTGAACACTATTGGCCAAGCCAGGCATATTTGCTTCTGGGTCACAGTTTGGTAGGTTGTTTTGGTATTTACCTATTGGGCCTGTATAGCTTGCATCATCTCCCCAATTTATACTTACCTGCCTTACTGGCATATGATCTGGATGAGCATGGTAATAAAACCTAGCTGTAGCAAACACAGAACCGCCAGTACCTACCACACTACCACTTATTTCATTGTTGAGGCTGATACCTTCTACTACGTTCAATCCTGCATCATAACAAACGTCATTACCACAAACCGCTAGCACTCTTGGCTCTGAATATGAATTACCAACAGCAGGCCTTGGATAATCATTGGCAAAAGTAACTGTTTCTGCAACATTCCTCACATACTGATTGCCATCCCAATAAAGTGAATAAGCACGTTTAAATAGGTGTGCAATTCTATTTTGCACAGGTATATCCCAATATGTTTCATTGCCTGGTGCTGTAGGTGGCAATACGTTACTACCCCAACAACTCCATCCACCATCATTCCAACAACGACAAGCCTCACCATTACAAGCAAAGAATGGTACTGTTTCTAAAGGAATATTGAAATTCACATCCTCTTGAGGTAGCCTTATCTGAACTTGGTTGGCAGTACCTTCTAATGTTGTTGGGAAATATGAAGCACCAAAGGCATAACCAATAGTACTAGTCACCAATTCTGGAGGTAATCCACCAGGGCTAGCAGAAGGAGTCAATATATAGTTGTAATGAAGCTCGGCATACCAATCAGCTGGAGCTAAACCGTATATACGATCATTTAATGAATAATGAGAATTGGCTACAGGTGAACCTGGTAAGGTAGAAGAAGCTGTATTGCCATACCAAAATGACCAGGTAGAAGTAGCCGAATAATCATAAGTGTCTTGTCTTGAAGCCCACCACACATCTGTCCTGACTATCACATCTGGGTCATCTGCTGTAGGGTCTATCTCCAACACACGACGGCATGATTGATAACAACCAGCGTTTGTGCCCTGAGTGTTACATGGTGTGCCCGCTGTAAACTGGGTGTAAGCAGGATCGCCAGGAATAGGACTTAAACCTCCATATACATAATAATTATATGACAATGGATTACAAAGTCTGCCTGTAGTACCATCTATATTCACCTGATGCCTATATTGATTATTTGCGTCTCCTGGGTCCCAACAAGTAGAAGTCGCTGGCTCAGCAGTCAACAAAGTAGGTATTGGTATAAAGTAGGCAGGATCCCAATTTGCATTGAGGTCAACAGCTTCGTCAAGATAATAATGTTGAATATCCACATCAAATAGTGCCCCCAAAGTACCAGCTGACGTCACCGGATTACTCAAGGCAACGCCTATAAAATCAGTGGCTCTAAACATTGAATCAGCATTTACACAAGGAACAGTATCATCATTTAGACAACGGATAGCATCATTTCTTACTATTATAGGCAAGCCCATGCCGCTACCATAAGTATGCCCATTATCAGTAATAGAATCACTAGCTGAATAAGTAGTATAAGTAGAAGGGTGTAAGTATCTCTCAGTAAGAAGTGCCCTGGAATTTTCATCTGAAAGAGCTGCTGTGTTTATTTTTGCTCCAGCAGGTACACTCAAAAGAAGTGAGCATCTATTGCCAGAAGCTGTAGATACTACATCACCACAATAAATTCTTTCTGTCTCTGTAGTAAAATCATTTGACACAGCGCAAAGTTGAATATAATTACCATAAGGATCTAAATATCCGGCTGTATCATAATTATTGTAAAGACCCTGACTAGGCACAGCTACATCTTGGACTGGATACCAATTATTACAATAATGAGCATAATTGTTTGTATCAGATACCACTGGGGTATACCAATCCTGCTCATAACAAATACCTGGCCAGTTTATATAAGTTTCTATCTTAACCACTGAATCACATTTTCCTTCTGGAGGGAAACTTGGATCAGGTGCTGGTCCACAATTATTATGAGTTGAACAAGGTGAGCCTATTTCTGGATTTTCCACACAAACCTCAGACGGATCTTCTAATGCTGTATTAGGGTCATCATAACAATACTGATCGCCAGGACCAATAGCACCCTGACCANTCACCTGTGAACAAGCACCAGGATGGATAGGATAATCAACATTAGCTTGAGTTGGATGCTCAGTAGGATAATATATGATATTTTCACCAAAGCCATAGGTGACTTTTTTGTAACCAAATTCGCAACGATCTTCATTCTCATAACATAAGTTGGCATTACCATAACCAGGCAATCTTTCACTATTATTTCCTTCTACAGAAAGTGGGAAAGGAGCATCATCTACAGCGTAACCACGAGTAGAGGCTGGTACTACATAAGACTGGCGACTATAGTCTGGTGTCAACCAACAAATTTCATCTTTACACAAGCCAGTGTTTACCCACTGATAATAACCATATTCTGAATTCCAACCATCTACTGGGAAACCACTACAATATGCGCCATCGGTACTTGGGGAACCATCAGCATTGAATACGCTAGTTTCACAAATAGTACTGGTTGACTGGTACATCAATTTGAAATCAGGAGTATTATTTGTACCAAAATTATAAACACTAAGATCACCAGCTGGTAATAGGTATGGGGCAGAAAAACCAGTGTAATCCCAGTCTGACCAATCTAGATGATCACCTTCACCAGTAGTTCTGTTTTGATAAACCCTATGAGTAAGTGGTGCTTCAGGTGTGCGACTATCCCAAGTAGCACACTTACTGACACTACCTCTTGGGTCGTACTCTATACAAGTGTCTATTTCATCACAAACTATATCGTACTCACCGCTAGCTGGATTGTATACACTACTAGATGCCTTACAAGCCAACCACTCGGCACACTGTCTACTCTTTCTTACCTTTATAAGTTTGTTTGTTGTACAACCAGGGTCACCTGAATCACAGGTTATTGGATTTACTGGTTCATCAAAAAATACATTGTTAGCATAAGTAGAGGTCGTATTGTATAGCGTGGTTACTTGGGTATGAGCACCATCCCAATTGTTTTCATCATACAATAATACACAACCACTATTTCTATCTACTTGCCCATAACAAGAAGATTCGTCTATATTGTCATTGTCATAATAATAATAAGTTTGACATGGACCTCCCCACAACCAATCAGTAGCCAAACCAGCGCCTATAGCTACAGCACATTGTATAGCCTCGTTGTTGGCAGCTGGGTATCCTACACACCTACCTACTGTTATATCTGGATTTGTCTCCTCTACTCTACAAACACTGGTTGCTTCTGGGTCAATTGGATCGGTAGGATCCTTGAAACCAGTACAAAGATTTTTGTCAGCTGGACAATTGGCTGCCCAATACATGGTGCCTGTAGGCTCACGAGGAATAAGCTCATCGTATGGTAACTCAAAATCCTCTGGTGTATAAGTAAAGTCCCCATTATCACTACAACCAATAGGGTCACCATCATCCAAAGAATCGTCTGTAAACCAACCAGTAAATGGAACTTTCTCGCCAGTAGTAATTATGGTTACTAAGGCATTTCTCTTGAAGGTACAGGCTACATTGCCGGGATCTTTGAAGAAGTATGTTCCTTTGTCTGAATTATAAGCCTCACAGTACAAAGCTTCTGCCCCACATAAAGTCGTATCATATTGATCGGGGTTGTTTATCTTATAGACAGTAGTATATTCACTAATTTCTCCAGTCAATCTATCAGCTTCTGGCAAACCAAGCATCTGACAACCTTTATAAGTTGATCCGCAATATTTACTTTGATCTGGTACCAAATAATCAATATTATCTTCTGGTATGGTCAACTCTGAAGGATCGCCAGCATTGAAGGTTTGTTCAAATGGGTAAGTAGAATTTTTGGTATCTATAACTGCCGTACAACCAATAGCCTCCTGACGGCACAAACTATCAAATGATTTTAAGTTATATTTTTGACCATTTAGATCTGTGTAGGCCTTACATCCCAAATGATAACCAACATAAGGATCATCACAACTAAGAGGTGTATTCCNTTGGTCAAATATAAATTCTCACTAATTTCTTTTAAGATTACATTGTCAAAATAAACACTGTCTACTGCATCAAGTAAAAATTCTAATCTAGCTTGAGTAACATCTATTCCTGCTAAACTAGCAGCATTTACATTGATCCTATATGACTTCCACTCACCCCCTTCTAAGCTCGTAAAATCTAATATTGGGTAAGTAGTAGCCGCATCTCTGAATCTAACTTCCATAAAGTCGATGTTACTACTTCCTTTCATCCACCATGAAAGTTCGTATTCAACATTTTCTCTCAATATACCAGCAACATCACGACTAACATCTGTCAAAACTCCAGCCAGAGTTAATTCCATAGAATGACCGCCGTTCATAACAGACTCTTCTGAAACATCCAGAGTACCTACGCTTGAAGTCCAAGGGAAAAAACTACCCTCAAATTGGTCATTAAATAATGTTCTCAAATTATTTCCTGCATTGCCTTTGTAAACACGACAACCAGCAAAGTCAGCTGGGCATGATTCACTGTCTCCTGGAACAGCTTTGAATATTGAACCAGTCAAAGTACGACGATAATCATGACAATCGTTGGTGGCAAAAACTACTCTATCTTGCAAACGCCAGAATGAAGTACCATCTAAGTCAAAAAATTCTCTACAATTAGGATTTACGTCTGGATCATCTAGTGGGTCTGCTGTTTCTGGTCCACAAGCAGCAGGGTTGGCGCCTGGCCATGGGTCTACACAAGTATTTGTGCCTGGAGTGACATTTGTACATGGAGCAAAGTGTGCACCACCTGAATCTCTATTGCTAGGCAAGGCGTTCCAGGTCTTTAGAGAGTAGCCTGAAACATCATATCCTTCCCAAGTATAATAAACTTCACCCAAATCTTCTGTCACACACTGTCTTAGATAAGAATAATATTCCTTACCTTCTCCGCCTTCAGCTACAGCATCAAGATTTGTAAATTCTTCGCAGCCTACATCATTGGCCACACAAGAATCTGCAGTGTCTGGTATCAAATGGAAGTAGTCTACATCATAGTCACCTTCCATATTATCAAAAATATTTGTTTGCTCAGCAAAAGTAGCATACCCTACACACTCTGATGGACACAGATCATCTTGGGCAATAACAGCTGGGACCAGAGGACCGCCATCATCTGGATTGTAACCCTGACAGCCCACCTCATCCTCTGTACACATAGAACGTCTATCATTCATGTATATCTTGGAGCCCGCTCCATAAGGAGAATATTGAGTGTAAGAAAAGTTTGGAGCTTCTGTAATTTCCACTTTTAAATTATCTGTATAATGATCATTACTTGAACCAAAATCAGCGCCTGAACAAATATAACAAGCTACACTATCTGCACTGTTGAAAGTACCACCAAATCTCTTGTAGCTACCATCAATTTGTGCATTTGGGAAATAAACATTAGCTTCATCGTAAATACCCGCCGTACGCAATCCAACATCGTCGTTTGTAACTGCCATAGAAGCATCTGGTGAGAATATACCACCATCATCAGCACCTTGAATGGTCTTATAACAACCATCTACCATTATCCTAGCATCACCATCCCCACCACCGTCTTTGACAGATACAGAAAGAGTATAATTTGTATCAGGAGTCACATCTATCCATCTACAAGTAGCTGGATTGCCGCTTGGACCAATTGTGCCAGAGGCAGCGTTTGAACCATTTACACCTTCATTTGCTACTATCACACCTGTTGAAAAACCATCTGCTCTACCAATAGGCGCTACATCATCTATTTCAAAATCTCCATTTGGTAAGAGATTTGTCTGACTATTTGGAGTAAAGGTGATGTATTCACTACAACCAGAAGCACTAGCTTCACAGTCATCACTACTCAAAAATAAATCATCTTCATTTAATGGAGCTGTTGCTGGTGGCAGAGTCATATCTTCTTCAAGCAACCAATTGTCATCTTCGTCATATCTCTGAGCATAACGACGACAACCAGCTTCATCGGCACTACAATAATCCAATGTCCATTCTAAATAAGAATTAGTGCCAAACTCGTCATTTTCAAAAGTCAGACAACCAGAATAAAGATCTCCGTTTTCACAGGTGTCTCCATCAAAGCGCCAAATATTTTCTGAACGAGTACAATAACCATACTGACCCTCTACACAATTACCATCATCATCTACTCTCAAACAAACTTGAGGATCTGCACAGTAAGTCTGCCTAACAGTACTATCAGATGACTGTAGAGCTGGGCCATTTACTACTGCATTACACCTAGTTGGTGGTACTTCTAGGGTCCAGTCTGGGTCTACTAAATGATAAAAAGGATTATGATTAAAGTCATATTGAGGATCAATACCATATTCACAATCGCCACCATCCTCAAAACAACTAATAGCTTCGCCTAGAGTCACTGCTGAGCCGGGAGAACTACGCATAGCTGCTAGTTCAATGCCAGCTGGCAAAATATTTGCTTTTCTGAGCTTGACCAAATCTCTATAACACCAGCCATACCTATAACAATCTTTTTCATTGTTTCTAGGATCATCTGGTCCTATAAAAACTGTATTACCATCCAAAAGACCATCAGCTATTGCCTCTTCAATTGTCTTTTGACTTACTACAGCAGCCAAAAACTTTTGATCTACTACACAATTATCCAAACCCTGAAAATCTGCCTGTCCTGGACATATGGCAAAATCCGTCAAAAAGTTGTAACTTTCAACTTCCTGAAACTCCATAGCAGTTATACTTCTAAAAATATTATCTGGCTTTTGACCTGAAGTATTTTCTCCACCTCCACCACGAAGATAATCTACAACATCTCCTTCAAAAGCTTTGTTTAGAGCCAACATACCTTTGTCAAAATACACCTTCATCAATTTTGATGACAAGGTGCTCAAAAAAGTATTTCCAGCTTCAGCCAAAATGGCTTTTAAGTCATTACCTTGAGCTAATTGAAAATAACGATATGAATCGCCTGCCACAGCAGCATTCCATTGCTCCTCTGTCATGTTCAATAATTGATGACAAGGAGTCTTGATCTCTTTGGTAATAGTTGTTTCTTTGTTGAGATAGCCTTTACAAATCTGTATTTGAATTTTTTCTGATTCCTCAGCAGACAACTCCTCTTCCTTCAATTTATTATAAAGTTGTTGATATTGGACAGCTGCACTTTGATCAATAACAGAAGTAAATACGTCCAAAAAATTATTATAAGCAAAAGACTTGTTTTGCTCATAAGCATTTATTTGAAGCATCCCTCTCAAAGTAGCCCTATAATTTTCATCTGAAAAACGATCTTTCAGGCCACTCCACTGATTGAGTACATTGGTCACATTACATCTTGGTGCTGGAGGTTCAACTTGGTCCAATAATCCAAGGGTTATACTCAACTTAACATCAACATTAGGATTACATAAGTTCAAGCCCAGTTTGCTCAAATCTGCATTTTCTGTCAGTGAACCCAAAAATTCACCAGCAGCTGCATTTCCTGCCTGCTCCAACGACTTTCCTATGGGCAGACTCTTGAACAGAGGCTTATTTCCAGCTGCATTATTGGCAATAGCATCCGCTAAATTATAAGCCATAGAATTGAGAAACATCCTAGTGGTATCAACAGCTACTTTGGTAATAATGGTTTTCTTCCATTCCTTTACTACAGTGCTGATTTTTTCCCAAACCCATTTTGATTTATTCACTATAACTACTGGAATAACAGAAAAAGCCTCAGTTTGTTGAGGTCTATAAAATACAGGTACTGATATAAGGGCAAGTAGGGATACGACTATTAATACTTTTTTGTAAGTGGCCATATTTTTATTTTCAAAATTTTATATCAAAAATTATTTAAGAACCAAGTAACTGTTGTCCTATGCTGATGAGTTCTTCATCAGTTAGGGCATTTATTTCTGTTTCATTGGCACCAGGCTGAGACAATAAAAATTCTCTAACTTCTTCTGGTGTTATATTACTCACATCAGTCTCATCGTCTATATCTCCATCTTCAGACATTGCTTCATACAAATCAATTAAATCTGCATCCGTTAATTTGTCTATATCTTCTTGTGGTATACCACCTGCCACCAAGGCTTCCCTAAAATCAGCCAAGATGGCTTGCTGTAGATCAACAGTAGGATCTATGTTTGCCTCTCTGACTACATCAGCTATTTTTGTTTTTGGAGTTATCAAGCGCAAAAGTCCACACTCGTCCCCAGAAGGACACAAAGGATCATTGCCGCTAGCTATCTCTTCATAATCAGAGTAGCCATCGCTATCTGTGTCTTCCAAAAATATACTGGTACCATGTTCATAAATTTCTGAAAAATCACTAAGACCATCATTATCCTTATCACTATTTCTAAGCTCTACTATAGTTTCTGCTTCTTTTTCATCTGGATTTTGCAAATATTCTTTTACCCATTCTGGGGTTTCAAATTCAAAAGGCTCACTTATGCCTCTATAAAAATATTGAAAAGCAAATATAAGTAAAATAATGCCTATGACTGTGAATAAAAAAATAGTCTTTTTATCACTTGATCTATTAGTTCTTTTGATATTTTTTTGAGACAAACGATTCATTTCCTGACTGGAAACCTCTTCATCTTCAATATCAAATTTATACAATTTTTTCTTCATCGAGATGATAAATAATTCTTATTTATTATAACACAAAATTAAAAAATAACCAAAGAGTTTGGTTAAATTATAAAGACAAAAAAATAGTCCTCAAAAAAGCTACAAATTTTGGGATAAATTGAGCCAATCTTTAGGGCTTAGATTCTCTGCTCTGATATTTTCATCCAGTCCAAATTTTGAAAAAACGTCCATTATATTTTCCTTGCTCAAGTTTGGATCAGTTGATAGGTTGTTTAACAATTTTTTTCTTTTGCTGGCAAAACCTCTTTTGATAAGCTGCCAAGTTTTCTTCTCCTCTTGCTTGTATGGCCACTTTTGGATATCAAAAATATTTATTACCGCTGAATCAACTTTTGGGACTGGATAAAAATTGTCTTTTGTTACAATTGTTTCTATTTTGCTCTTAGCATAAAAAGCCACTGACAGAGACAAAAGGCTATTTTTATTATCCTTGGCTACTATCCTCTCTGCCACCTCTTTTTGTATCATTAAAACCATGTTTTCTGGCTTTTTTTGTGCCAAAATAAACTTTTGTATA
>PKTI01000043.1 GCA_002869235.1 Candidatus Parcubacteria bacterium | reverse complement strand
TATTTTGAATCAAATAAGCCAAAAAACCAAAAACAAATATCGTAAAAGAAAAATATGATATCTTTTCTTGTTTGTACAAAGAAAATATTTTTTTGTAAACAAAAAATATAAAAGCCAAATAAAGCAACAAGGCTACAATACCACCTGATATCAAAATATCTATATAATTGTTGTGAGCTCTATCAAACCATTCTTCCCCGATGCTACCGTCATAATATTTATTGAACATTACATCAAAATTTTCTAGCCCCCAACCTAGTATTGGCTTATCCAAAAATCCTTGATAGGAATATTCCCAAACCTTGATACGAGAAGCAGCGGTGGTTTCTTGGATGCTAATCTCGCTGATACGTCTCAATGTTTCTGTGTTTTGGACAAGTGGACTATCTGAAAAAACAAAAATACCACCTACTGCCAAAACAAGTAAGGCCAAAACTGAAGCTAAGCCAATTCTAATCTTTTTTTGCAACAAATCTTTCTTTAACAAAATAAATACTCCAGCCAAAAATCCAGATACAAAAAGGGCTAGCAAAGCACCTCTAGTAGCGGAAATAAAAATAGCTATAAAATTTAAGACAATAACAGCAGCTGAATACCAACGATATTTTTTGTATTTTTCAAAAAAGAAAATTAAGAGCACTGAGCTCAAAAGTAAGGTTGAAGCCAGATAAGCCGCATTACCCAGAGTACCGCCAATTCTGCCTTGATATTCTACAGGAGATAAATCAAATTTTTGTAGTATGGCTATAATTGACAACAAAAAATTTGAGCTTAGCACAGCCCAAAAAACTTTTTGCCAAATATCTTTGTAAGAAAAATATAAAATATAAGCCAAAAAGGCTACTGCTAAATACAAATAATAAAAGCCTCCTTCCATTCTTTCAAAGCCGCCCCACCAACTTTCTATAGGATTGATACCCACAAAAGAAAGTATTGGTAAAGACGTCAAAAATATAACAAAAAACCAAATATGCTTGGATCCCTCTATCTTTGGTAACCTATTTTTGAACAATAAAAAAATAGTACTAAGACCCAAAATACTCACTATAACCCTAAAAGTTATAGCTTTAAAATATACATAAGGGTACATAAAAGTATTGCTAGTCAAAAGTGGCACAAACAGCAATATTATGAGTAGTATTTGATTAAATTTTATAAGATTATCTTGCGTTTTTTGCATAAAATATAGCTAATGTTTCACATCAATATTAGCAGAAAAAATAGAATCTGCCAAACCAAAAACTCCCGTAAAAACGGGAGTTTTGGCTAAAAATTTTATAAGTAAAATTCTTAGTTTACAGAATCACCTATGACTTCGTCATAACCTAGCAAGAAGCCATACATTAGATTACCTGTGCCGTCATGCCATTGGACGTCATAGTTGGTACCAAGTGTACCAGCTGAACCGTCTAGGTTAGCAATCTTGGCTTGTACGTAATCATTTGTATCAGCGCCGGTTACGTTTGTAGCCTTAACGTAGAATGTAGCTGAAGTGTCAGATACGCTAATTTCGCGATTGGCACTTGTCCAGCCAGTTCCCATAGTGATGTCTGAATCTGAGAAGTCAAATGTTGACTTACTTCCAGATGCTGGGATGGTAGCAGTAGCATAACCACTCTTACCAACTCTGTATAGCTTCAAGTAGTTTGAAGAATCAACAGCAGTTGTAGTCATGGTTGAACTATTGTAGTTAAGTTGGATAGCCAACTCTTCTAGTACTGCTTCCAAATCATCACCAGTGGTAGAAGCATTGGTAGCTGAAGTATCTAGAGTTACAGTGAATCTAAATATTTCAGTTTCACCAGTTGATAGACTTGCAGAAGTAGCATCAGTTACAGCGTTTACCTTTGTACCAACTACAGTTGAGGTGTAGGTGGTGTCAGTGTCAGCTGTATTTGTGTAACTTGCCAAGTCTGAACCAGTTGAATAACCTTGTGCTTCAACACCGTATGAATCTGGAATTGTAATACTCAAATAATCTTGAGAATCAGCAGTTCCAGTTGGTGAATCAGAATCAATTGCTCTGTAATCAGCAACAACGTAGTAATATTGAGTACCTTCTTCTACAGTGAATAGACCATTGTCATTTTCAAATGTAGCAGTAGCACCAATGAATACTTCGCTAGCCAATACAGTACCGTTTGCATCTGTAATCTTTACAGAATTTACAGAATCATAGGCAGTAGCAACTGCATTGTAAAGTGAAAGTTTAGTGATTTTTACATCTTCGTAATCAGCACTAAATTTCAAACGAGCAACTTTGTTGCCAGTGCTTCCAGCCAATACATATTTATTGGTGTCAACATCGTTAACATCGTTGTCTTGAGCAACTGTCAAAGTACCTACTGAGTACAATGATACAACGCGACCGAAGTCAATTCTAACTGTTGTAGAAATGGTGCTTGATTCACCAGTCTCAACAGCGTTTACTGTGTCATTGTTGTCATCAGTAGCAGTAACACTTGTCATTTGAATTCTCAAATTGGTGTTTGAACCATCCAATGTAGAATCAATGTCAGCAGTTACCAAGAAAGGTACGCTACCATCTTTTCCTACGTATAGTTCAAAGTTGTCAAATGAAACTTCACCATTTGTAAGTGATGCATAGTTGACAGTGTCTAGTTCTTCCCAGGTACCGTCATTATTTTCATCACCCCATAGAGTTACTGTTTGGATGTTGTCTTTGTCGAAATAAGTGTCGTCTGTAGCATCCAAAGCTGTAGTTGTATCAGAGTCGTCCTTACCGTGGAAAGCAACCTCGGTAATATTTACGCCTGAAGTTGAACCAGTGTCAAAGGTACCACCAGCAATGGTAACACCTTCAGCATCAATAACAGATTCACCGTTATTGAAGGCACCAGGAACTACAGTTAGGCTAGAACCACCAATTGTATAGGTAGAACCAGTCAATGAAGTTGAGCTAAGATCTGTAGCTGCAGTTACAGATTCGTTTGAATCAACAAATTCAGCTGTAAATCCAGAAGTGAAATCTATGTCAAATTCATAGGCATCAGATGAAGATGCAGTGTTAGGGATGTCACCACGGATTTCCCAGGTACCATCACCCATTTCCCAAATAACATCTTCAAATTTCCAAATTACACTAGTAGCAGCGTCGTCATCAGCTCCTGATACAACTGTACCATCATAGACACTACCAGTTTCAACGTTGCGGATTTCAACATTGTCGATGTCAATAACACCAACATCACCGCCGTCTGTTTCGTCAACAGTTACTTGGAATTGATCTACATCAACATCCTCAGCAGTGTTGACTTCTAAAGTAGCAAATACAAAGTCAGTTTGGTCAGCAATTACTGTTTCATTATTATCAGTTGCATAATTTACAGTAATTGTACCACCCTTGATTTGTACATTGTAACATTCGGTACTGGTGTCCATATCAGTGATATCAACATCAGCATTGTATCCGTATGATTTACCTACAGCTTTAATGTCAGCTTTTTCATCAAAGTAGAATCTTACAGTGTTGTCGATTCCGCCTTCAATGTCAGCCCTGACTTTGAAGTTGTAGTTGCTCTCACTCTTTTCAAGAGTGATTTCATCGAAGGTAAATACTAAGTAATCACCATCGTATGAACCATCAGCAACCTTTGAACCTTGGTAATAAAGTTCAATGTTACCTAGATCGCTTGCATCTGCATTACCAGCATTCTTTAGGGTAAGGCCAGTAAGAGCTAAGTCTTCTTGGCTACCTACACTGTCAATGTCAAACTCAGCGATTTCCAAACCTTCTTCACCGATTTTTACTTCGGTAGCAGTAGCACTATAAGCGTTCTTGTTTTCTATGTCCAAGTTACCAACAGCTTGTCCGCCAATGGTAAATTTCTTGCCCATAGCCATAGAACCGTTTACTTCAGCAGCAGTACTGACAACTTCTTTGATACCAAAACTGTGGATGTTTGAAGCTGTAGCACTTGAAGAAAAGTCTACTACAATTGAAAGGGTTTCATTGCTGTCTACATCAAAATTCAAATTAAATGAAGCTTCATCATCTGAATTCAATGTACGACCACTAGATAATCTAGTGTCACCGTTGAAGATGTAAACTTTGCTTACATCAGTACGGCTACCAATTGAACCTCTTTCTACTTTTAGTGAAGTAATAGTAGCATCACCACCACCTGCTGAAAGGTTGTATTTAGCAACCTCTACACCAGTAGCACCCTTAGGCACTGTATCTCCGTCAGGAGTACTTGATGATAGATTTACGGTCAAAGTTCCGCTTGGAGTTGGGACGTCATCGTCCTCGCTTGGCATAAAGCCAGAAAGTTCCATCTCTTCACCGGTGATTGAATCACCATCGGTGTAGTCTGATAGATCATCAACATCTAATACGTTGTCGTATGAGAAGTTGTTTGCTTCAAAAGCGTCTGCATTTGCAAAAGCTCTCTTTGTACTTCCGTCGATGTAATAAATGGTTTCACCCATTTGTACCAATGTACCTGTTGGGTACATATCTGATAATTCATCGCCAGTTGAGTAGCTTGAAGAAAAATAGCCAGGAATTACATCCATAACCATTGATCCCCAGTTGTCACCATAAAGGCCAACTGCTACTTCTTCTGTTGGAATCCAATAAAGCATACCACCTGGTCCTACAGCATAAACTTTTGCTGTATTCATGTGGGTAACCAGTTTTGTACCTGGTCTGTAAGTGACAGCGCCACCATCCTCATATTCATCTAGAGTAGCTACGTCAACTCTCATGACATTGTCAAAGTTCTCATACCAAGTGAAATAAGTCTTGGAATCTGGGAAAACATATTTCATGCCATCTGAGCCAATGTAGTACACAGCTGCGTCTGAAGAACCTTCTAGAGCTAGAAGGCTACCTGCGCTGATATGATTATCAGCTAAAGCAGGCTGAACGCCAGCCAATGAAAGAGTGGTAACAACTGCTAGAGCAAAAACTGAAAGTCTTTTTACTAAACTCATTTGTTCTCTCCTTTAAATATTCGCTAAACAATATTTTGTCCCTTGTTTTGTAAGCACCCGGCTTGCGCCGGACTGAGACCATCTGGCCTAGCACTCACGACATGAGTCATGCCGACCTTTATAGTAACTAAACTAAATGGGCCTACAAGACGAAGTGGAAAAAATGACTTGTCTAGGAACCTTAATTAAATCTTATTGCCAAGGCCTGAGCCAGACAATAAGTGAATCCCCAAATCGCGCGCGATTAAGCGATAAGTTAGGGATAATAGTTTTCGTCTGAGACGAAAACTAAATACCCATAACCCATCTTGTTGAGCGACTAACTCAACGATCGCGCTTGATAGGATTCTATAATTACTTATTAATTAACAAAGATCTTTTGGTTATTGTACGACTTCTTGAGGATCAACCAATAAATCCTCTACTTCTTTCTTTTCTACGGTTGAAGCCTCAACCTCTTTTACTTCTGGAGCTTCTGCTTGAGTATTATCATCTTTGAGTTCTGTTT
>PKTI01000045.1 GCA_002869235.1 Candidatus Parcubacteria bacterium | reverse complement strand
GATGGACGATAATTATGACTCTATGATTGAGGAAGATGATTCTATGATGTCAGATGATGACAAGATGATGGAAAAGTCAGGCGAGTATTTAGACTATGACCCTAGTTTGATTGCTCGAGCTCAAGATGGGGATGTAGTATTATTTTTCCACGCAGGCTAGTGTCCAACTTGTAAAGTTTTGGATGCAGCTATAAAATCTGAGATGTCTTCTATACCTTCAGATTTGACTATTTTGAAGGTAGACTATGATTCAGAAACCGAACTCAAGAAAAAATATAGCATCACCTATCAACATACTTTGGTTCAAGTGGATGCTCAAGGAAACCAAATAACAAAATGGACTGGTGGTAGTGATCTCAATTCTATAGTCAGCCGTTTGAAATAAAAATTAACCAAAAACTATTATGCTAGTTTTATTGGTGATGGGATTTTTGGCTGGAGTAGCCACGGTCTTGTCACCCTGTATATTACCTATATTACCTATTATGCTTTCTGGAGCAGTGGGGGGTAGGTCTAGGCCTTATGGTATTTTGATAGGCTTTGTATTCAGCTTTGCCCTGTTTACAGTCTTTGCCACCTTTATTGTGCAATCTTTGGGTGTAGACATAAATTTGCTTCGTTATATAGCAGCTGGAGTTTTGGCTTTGTTGGGTGTAATGTTACTTTTCCCTGCTCTACAAAGCAAAATAAACTCAATGATAAAAATACCTCAATTAAGCTCTGAAAAGAGACAAGGATTTATGGGTGGTTTGGCTACAGGGGCAACTCTAGGATTGGTGTGGGCACCATGTGCTGGTCCAATATTAGCAGCTGTAATTACTTTGGCGGCCACTGCTCAAGCTGGATGGGGATCATTTTTAATAATTTTGTCTTATGCTTTAGGGACAGGCATTATAATGTTGATTATTATATTAGCCAGTAGGGAAGTACTAGAAAAAGTAAAAGTTATTTACAAACACCTGGACAAGATTCACCGAGTTTTTGGTATTTTAGTGATTATAGCTGCTTTGGGTATAGCCACTGGCTATGATCGCAAAGTTCAAGCTTATATCATTGAAGCCACCCCAGAAGGCTGGACATCTTTTTTGCAAAGCTTTGAAGAAAATGAAGCTGTTTTGGAGGCTTTGGATAATTTAGAAAATAAAGATACTTCTATGGATTTTAATATAAAAGAAAAAAATCTAGCTCCAGATATAAGAGATATAGAGGCCTGGATCAATTCAGAGCCTTTGAGCCTTGAAGACTTGAGAGGCAAGGTAGTCTTGGTTGATTTTTGGACTTATTCTTGCATCAATTGTATAAGGACCCTGCCTTACATAGAATCTTGGCATGAAAAATATAAAGATGATGGTCTAGTAATAATAGGTGTTCATGCTCCTGAATTTGCTTTTGAAAAAGATCTTGGCAATGTACAGAAAGCTGTCAAAGAATATGGTCTTCAGTATCCTATAGCTCTAGATAATAATTTTTCTACTTGGAAAGCTTACAACAATAGATACTGGCCAGCTAAGTATTTTATTGATAGAGATGGTTATTTGAGACATTACCATTTTGGAGAAGGTGAATATAAAGAAAGTGAAGAGCTTATTCGTCAGCTTTTGGCTGAAGAAGGCCAGCTACCACAAGATGAGCTGTCAGTAGAGGACAACACCAGCTTTGATCCACGCCAAACTCCTGAAACATATTTAGGATATTGGCGATTGGCAAATTTTAAAAATCAAAATGAATTAGTTAGAGATGAAGGTAATAGTTATCAATTGGTAGATAATTTGAAAAAAGATGATTGGACAATTGGTGGTGATTGGAGAATGGAATATCAAAATTTGGATTCTACATCTGACAATGCTCGTCTTAAGTTGAAATTTTCTGCTAAAAACGTTTTTCTGGTCATGGGATCTCAAGATACAAGAGAGGTAAAGGTTATGCTAAATGGCCAAGAGTTGGGGGCAAGCGACAGAGGCTCAGATGTAAATGATTCGAATATTGTCCAAGTAAAAGAACATCGTTTGTATAAATTGATAGAGTCTGATCAGTTTATTGAAGATGGAATATTGGAATTGATATTTCCAGACGGTGTAGAATTATACGCTTTCACCTTTGGTTCTTAATTTTTTAAAAAGCTAATAAAGGTCCTCTAAGTAGTTTTTAGAGGATTTTTATTTTACGTCAAAAAATGGTATAATTTAATTAATCTTAATCTTTAAATAAATATAAATGCCTAGAAAAAAGAATTTTGAAATTTCAAAGATGGCTAGATTTAGATTTATTGATTCTATGAACGTTTTTGTTGGTTCTTGGTTTTTCCTAGTTGTGCATGTAATTTGGTTTTGGATATGGTTGGCTGAAGATCTTGATATAAATATGTTGACCATGATAGTTTCTTTGGAAGCGATAATACTGATGATACTTTTACTCATGGCTCAAAACAGGCAAAGCCTTAGGGACAATATAAGAGATGAGGCTGATTTACAGGCAGATTTGAGATCTTTGCAAGCTAGCGAGGAAATTTTGGAAGAAATAAAAAAGATTAAAAGGGAAATTAATAAAATCAAAAACAAAAAATAATATATGGCATCACAAGTTCCTATTTCTCAGGAAGAACTTAAAGAAATATTATTTAAAAACAACCTAGTCAAGGAGAATGATTGGCTAGAGGCAGTTGATAATGCTCATCGTCGTCGTAGGGGCGTCGAGGAGGTTTTGATTGAGCGTGGTTTTTTTAATATTAGATATTTGTATGAATTGATAGGGGATTATCTTAATATTCCTTATGTAAATTTACGTAAGAGAAAGCTTGATCCAGAGGTTTTGAAAGAGTTGGACGAAAGAACAGTTCATGCAACCAGGGCCATACCTTTTGCTGTAGAAAAAGGAAAATTGAAAGTTGCCATGGTTGATCCCAAGGACAAGGAAAAGTTGTCAATTTTGAAGAAAGAAGTAAAAAAGAAAACGGAAATTTTTATTACTAGCTATAAGAATTTTCTTTACGCAGCACGTCTTTATCAGCGTGACATAAAAGAAGAATTAAATAGCATACTACAAAGTAAGTCACCAAAAGGTGAAAGCAAGTCTACAGAAGTTGATGTGCCAGTTACTAAAATTGTAGACATTATTTTGGAAGCAGCCATGTTTGAGCAAGCTTCAGATATTCACATCGAGGCTTTACCAGACGCAGTGGTGGTCAGATTTAGGGTAGATGGAGAATTGGAGGACAAGGTAGAACTTCCATCATCTGTACACGATGCCATAGTGGCTCGGATCAAGATTTTGTCTAATCTTCGCATAGATGAGCATAGGGTTCCTCAAGATGGTCGTTTTTCTTTTAAAGTTGAAGACGAAGAGGAATCTGTCAGGGTGTCAGTGATACCAGCTTTTTATGGAGAAAAAGTAGTGTTGCGTCTTATGACAGACGAAGCACAGCACCTTACTTTGGAGGAGCTTGGTTTTTCAGAGCAAAATATAAAGATAATGAACCGCCAACTAAAGAAACCTTTTGGTATGATACTGGTAGTTGGTCCTACTGGTTCTGGTAAAACAACCACTTTGTATTCAGTGTTGAGTATGTTGAACACGGAGGAGGTAAATATATCTACCATTGAAGATCCTATTGAGTATGGCATACATAGAGTCAATCAAACGCAAGTAAACCTCAAGGCAGGATATACTTTTGCTTCTGGCTTGCGTGCTTTGTTGAGGCAGGACCCTGACATAATCATGATTGGTGAGATTCGTGACAATGAAACAGCACAAATTTCTGTTAGAGCTGGTTTGACTGGTCACTTAGTATTATCAACTCTTCATACAAACAATGCTGCTGGCGCACCACCAAGACTTTTGGATATGGAAGTGGAGCCCTTTTTGGTTGCTTCTACTCTAAATGTAGTAATTGCTCAACGTCTGGTGAGGAAAATATGCCTGAATTGTATTGAGAGTTATAAATTGAACAAAGATCAACTCAAGAGTTTGAGTAGAGAGTTTGACCTTGATACAATGCTCAATCGTTTTAAGGAATTAAAAATCGTTGAGAACAAATATAAGTCTTTTTCAGACCTGACTTTTTACAAAGGTAAGGGTTGTGATCGTTGTAACGGTTCTGGCTATAGCAAGCGTATGGCAGTGATGGAGGTATTGGAAAACACAGAAGAAGTAAGAGATTTGATTGTAAGAAACGCTCCATCAAATGAACTAAGAAAACAAGCCATGGCAGATGGTATGACTACTATTTTTGAAGATGGTATGCAAAAGGTTCTTTTGGGTGTAACGACAATAGAAGAGGTCTTACGTATTAAGAGAGAATAATTTTATGGAATATTTAGATTCTAAACATCGTCAAATAGGTGACATGAGCGAGGCAGAACTCAAAAAGATGACTGCTAAAGCTCAAGCCACAAAAGAAAAGAAACCCGAATCTTTCAAGCTTTATCATGCTCCAGAAACACCAAAAAAAAGCAAAGAATATGAGAAGAAGAAAAAAGAATTATTGAAACCTCAAACTAAAATTGATGTAAAACCAATTAAGAAAAAGAAATTTGTTTTGGGTGGTGTCAATTTGACGGAGCGAATGATGTTTATGGACAATATCTCGACTATGCTTAAAGCTGGCTTGGCTTTGGCTCCAGCCCTCAATACTATTGCCAAGGAAACCAAAAACAAATATTTTAAGGATGTTATAAATAACTTGGCTCACCATGTAGAAAATGGTCAGGTTTTATCCAAAGGAATGAAAGCTTACCCTAAAGTTTTTTCAGAAATGATAACAGCTACCATAGAAGTGGGCGAAAACACAGGTATGTTGGCGGATTCTTTTGGGCATTTGGCAGATATACTAAAAGCAGAAAAAAAACTTCGTAGCAAGGTATTTTCAGCACTCATGTATCCATCTATTGTTTTGCTAGCTTTGGTTGGCGTTAGTATATTTTTGGCATTTTTCGTATTTCCTCAACTGGTAGGCATGTTTGATGACGCAGGAGTAGAGCTACCTTTTATTTTGAAAACGGTTCAAGCTATGAACGCTTTTTTTGCTGCCAATGGTTGGTATGTATTAGGCGGGGCGTTCATAGCTATTATTTTACTTCGTATGCTATTTAGATTGCCTGGGCCAAAGCTTAGCTTGCATATTTTTTGGTTAAAATTTCCTTTTGTAGGAAATTTGATAAAAGAGTTGACCTTGACTCGTTTTGCTGGAAACCTCAATGCCTTGTTGGCAGCAGGTCTTTCTATAGTAAAGTCAATGGAAATAGTAGCCAAGACAGTGGGCAATCTCAAGTACAGGTATACAATACTTAGTATGGGCAAGGAATTGGAGAAAGGCACTTCCTTGGGCAAGGCTATGGCAGCCAGACCAAAACTTTTTCCCTCTTTGACTATTCAGCTTTGCGAAGTGGGGGAAACTACTGGAGAATTGGAAAATGTCTTGAAAAAAATATCTACTTTTTATGAAGAAAGAGTCAACAATGTTTTGACCAATTTGTCTGCTACTTTAGAACCTATACTTTTGGTCATGGTTGGATTGGCAGTAGGCTTTATAGCGGTGTCAGTTATTAGTCCAATGTATGAATTGACAAATAGTTTTGCCAATTAATTTTTATGTCNTTTTATGTCTGTGAAAAATAATAGGGGGATTACAACTATAGAAGTTTTAATAGTAATAGTTATTCTTATTATTATTTCAGGAATGGGTATGGTCGCTTATACCAATTGGCAAAGGCAAGTGAAACTTATAAATACAGAAGAAGAGATCAAGAGCACTATAGTTAGAGCACAGCAGTTGGCTACTGCTGCTGCTGACAATGAAATATGGGGAGTTCATTTTGAAACAGATAAATATGTTTTGTTTCAGGGCAGTTTTTATGATGAAAATAGCCCCAATAACAGCACCAAAAATTTACAGGGAATAAATATTGTTGATCCAGAAAATTCTTTGGCAGATGGAGCTGGTGGTTATGGGCCGGATCTTATTTTTTATAAATTTATTGGCACGACCGCCAACACAGGCACGATAGCTATTATGCCTTCTGGTGGTGGGCCAAGTAAAAATATTATTATCAACGCTTCTGGACAGATTGATTAGCATGAGAAATTATAAACAACAATCAGGTTTTTCTTTGATAGAGCTTTTGGTAGCTATATCCTTTTTTAGTGTTATGATTGTTTTGATAGTGACCGTGACTTCTTTTAATAGTAAATCCAAAAATTTATATGAGGAGAGAAGTCAGGCCTTGTTGTATGCTATAGAAGGTATGGAGGCAGTCAAAATAATGAACTGGGATAATTTGGAATCAGGAGATTATTCTGTGGTTATCAGTACTAGCACTTGGGAGCTACAGGGCGGCAGCCAAGTTTTGGCGGGGCAATATGTAAGAAATATAAACATAGAAGATGTTTATAGAGAAAATTCTAGCAATGGGCACACCTATGGTCCAATTACGGATACTGGTGGTTATTTGGACTTGGACACAAAGAAGGTTTCAGTCACCATAGACTGGCAAAGTAGAACTAGTAGTGATCAGCAAGAAATTCTTGAAAACTATATTTATAGATTTGGAGCTGAGAGAACTTCTCAGACAGACTGGGTTGGTGGTCCCGGACAGTCAAATTGGTCTGATGAAACCAAATTTTTTAGTACAGATAGTGGTATGGATTATTCTATTCCAGGAATAGTGACTTTGAATGCAGGATTTATTGATTGGAATAATTCTACTACAACTGCAACTTTTGATACCCTCGGCAACTTTGATGATAATCATGTCTACGAAACCGATGGTGTAGCTTATTTGGTGACAGAAAACAATCCTTCTGGGCCAGAACTATATATAATAGATGTGAGTGATATATATAACCCATATCAATTAGGGTCACTCAATATAGGTGATGCAGTTACTTCTATAGTAGTGCAAGATGATTATGCCTATATTTCTACTTGGGACAATGGAGGGGAAGTAAAAGTAGTAGATGTCAGTAACACAAGTAGTCCTTTCATTTCAGGTACTTACGATTTGCCTACAAATGATAATGCACTTGATATAGCGGTTAGTTCCAACCAAATATATACAATACAAGGGTCTAAACTTTATTCTTTTAGCATCAATAATCCTGGGGACCCATCATATTTGGATGAAATATCTGTAGATGATAATGCTACGGATATATATTTGTCAGGAAATTATGTTTATGTGGCAACTCAGGATGCTAGCAAGGAGCTGCAAATTATAGAGGTGACCAATCCAGCCAACTTGAGTCCGATTGGACAATATGATTTAGCAGGTTCTTTGAAGGGCACAGATATTTTTGTCAGAGGAACAAGAGCCTTTATATCCACTCAAAATAATGGATCAGGCGCAGAGTTTTTTATTTTTGATATTGCAGATCCATCCAACCCAAGTTTGTTGGGTAGCTATGAGGTAAATGAAACAGTTCATTCATTTTCAATTGTAGGGCCATATGCTCTTGTTGGTACAAATTTTTTGGCGCAGGAACTGATAGTTTTGGATGTCAGTGTACCTTCTGGTATAAATTTGGTTTCCGGTTTTGATCTCAATGGTTATGTATTGGGAATGTCGGCAAATTGTTCGGTTATATATGCTGCAACATCTAGTAATGATGGTGAATTTTTTATACTTTTTACTAATGTTTTTGATTGCGATTATTCAGATGTAGGAATTTTGGAATCATCAACTTTTGACACTGGTAGCGATGAGGTTGTGTACAATTGGATCGCTTGGGAGGGCACGGAGCCTAGCGACACAAGTATTAGGCTTCAATTGGCCACTAGCAACAATATTAGCGGTCCTTGGGTATTTAGGGGGCCAGATGGCACTAGCAATACTTATTATACAGATTCATCTAGTGAGTTTATAAATTACACAAGCCATGAAGATCAAAGATATTTTAGATATAAATTGTATTTAGACAGTTTTTCAGGTTGGCATGTTCCAATATTGGAAGAAATAACTATTAGCTATACGGTTTATCCATGAAAAATTTAATCAAAAAATTAAAATATGGCCAAGGTGGCTTCACTTTAGTAGAAACTCTTACTTATCTTTTTATCATGAGTATGCTTATTTTGATTATCAGCACAATGATTCTCAATATATTTAATACTCGAAAGATGATGGTTTCTTCACAAAGACTTCATGACAACGCTAGATTTATTGTAAATTATTTTAACAATAGAATTCACAACGTCGATATAATAGATGATGTAAGTCCAGAGCCAGAAATTTTGCATTTTTATCAATTACCAGATACAAGGTTTTCTATTGCCAATGAAAGTGGGGACCTTATTTTTAGGCAAACTGAAGATGGAGGAACTGGTTTTCCAGACCAGTCTACTGGTCAAGCAATAATGCTCAACAGTAGGGCAGTCAATTTGGATAATCTGGTTTTGACGCCAATTGATGATTATTTGGGCAATGAAAATCAGGGGGTCAGGATTTCTTTTACTTTAAGCACAGGCAGCACTGGCGACAATTATGGGTATATACAAAAAACATTTACTACTTTTATTAGCTTACGTTGAAGATGGTATATAAAGAATCACAAAAAGGCGCTGCTGCTTTGGTAGCAACTATAGTGGTAGCAGCGGGTATGCTGACTATAGTTTTGTCAGTTATGTTTGTGTCTTTGAATATGCGAGCTAGTTTGTATTCCTTTGTAGATTCAATTCAAAGTTTTTATAGTTCAGAAGCTGGAGTAGGAGAGGCTTTGATGCAATTGAGAAGAGAACCCGATAACTTTAGTTTTAATGAGTTTACAGTAGGAGGCATATCAGCCAATACAAATTTTATAGAAGTAGAAGGAAGTTGTGAATTGCCGCCGGAGTGTCTTTATGTACCTGGATCTGGTTGGTGGGGTGAATATTTTAATCA
>PKTI01000054.1 GCA_002869235.1 Candidatus Parcubacteria bacterium | reverse complement strand
AGACATTCATCCAGAATATCATAAAGACGCCAAAATTATTTGTGCTTGTGGTAATACCATGACTATCGGCTCAACTGTAAAAGAGATCAAGGTGGAAATTTGTTCAGCTTGTCATCCTTTTTATACTGGTAAAGAAAAACTAGTTGACACTGCTGGTCGTGTAGATAGATTCAAGAAGATAAAAGAACTTCAAGAAAAAACTTCTAAAACTAGAAAAGGTAAGGCTGTGAAAAAAGCTCGCGCTCAAAAACGTAAGCTAGAAAAAGAAAAAGAAAAGATCAAAGAAGAGATCAAGGTAAACAGTCAACCAAAAGCCAAAAAGGCTCCTGCCAAGACTAAGGCAAAACCCAAGACAAAAAAATAACCATTTTTAGAATAAACTAAAAAGCTCATTGGTGTCAGCCAGGGCTTTTTTGTTATAATGAAATAGTAAAAGCCTATAACTAAAAATATGGAATTCAATTTAGAACAAATCAAAACAAAAGTTTCAGAGCTGGAAACAGAAATGCAAAAACCAGATGTTGTTTCTGATTCTGAAAAAATGACCAAACTTGGCCGTGAATACAATGAGATCAAGGAGATTTTGGATTTGGGTCAATCTTTGGAAAAAACCAAAAAAGAACTAGCTAGTTTAGAAGAATCCATGAAATCAGAAACTGATGATGAAATGATTGCTTTGACTCAAGAAGAAATAACTGTCCTAGAAAAAAGAATACAAGAAAACGAAAACAAACTAGACGAATTGCTCAATCCTGACGACCCCAATGACAAAAAAAATATTATCTTAGAAATTCGGGCCGGCACTGGCGGTGACGAATCAGCTCTATTTGCTGCTGACTTATTTAGAATGTATTCCCGCTTTGCCGAAAACATGGAGTTTGATATAAAAGTATTATCTGCCAATAAAACTGAGATTGGTGGCTTCAAAGAAATTATTGCTGAAGTCAGTGGCAAAAATGCTTATAAGCACTTCAAATATGAAAGTGGTGTACACAGAGTACAGCGTGTACCAGAGACTGAAAAATCAGGTCGCGTACATACTAGTGCTGCCACCGTGGCTGTCATGCCTGAGGCAGAAGAGATAGACCTGGTGATTGAACCCAAAGATCTACGCATAGATACTTTTTGTGCTTCAGGAAATGGTGGACAATCAGTAAATACCACCTATTCAGCTGTCCGTATTACTCACCTACCAACCAATGTAGTGGTCTCCTGTCAAGATGAAAAATCGCAAACCCAAAACAAAGAAAAAGCTATGGCTATCTTACGTTCCCGTATTTTGGCCAAACTAGAAGAAGAAAAAGCTGCCAAAGAATCACAAGATAGAAAAAACCAGATTGGCACTGGTGACCGCTCAGAAAAAATCAGGACTTACAATTTTCCCCAAGACAGAATCACTGATCACCGCATAAAACTCACTCTACACAATCTAGACAAAATAATGAATGGCGATTTGATGCCAATAATCACAGAACTATGGCAAGCAGCCAAAGCCAAAAAACAATAAAAACCATCCTGCAAAAATATGCCAAAAAACTAGAAGCTAGCGAATTGGACCAATTGCTAGCTTTGGCTTTGCACAAAAAAGTAGAATATATCTACAAACATCCTGAAAAAAAACTCAATCGTTCCAATATAGAAAGCTTTGATAAATTGATAAAAAAAAGATTGTCTGGTTGGTCACTGGCCTATCTCAAGGGATACAAAGAGTTTTATGGGCTCAAATTTTTTGTTTCCAAATATACTCTTGTGCCTAGACCAGAATCAGAAATTATAATAGACGAAGCTCTAAAATATACTACCCACCTCAACTCGCGAGGCTCTGTCAACGCGAGGCGGGAAAAAAATCAAAACATCATAGACATAGGTACTGGTAGTGGCTGCCTAATATTATCTCTGGCCAAAAACAATAAAAAGGAAGCCAATTATATAGCTGCTGATATTTCTATAAAAGCTTTACAAATGGCCAAAACAAACGCCAGAAAACTTGGCCTAAGTAGACAAATAAAATTTGTAAAATCAAATTTATTTTCCAAGATAAAAAACAAAAAATTTGATATAGTAATAGCCAATCTCCCCTACCTCACCCCTCAGCAAATGCAAGAGCCCTCAATCAAAAAAGAACCACGTGTGGCTCTATTGGCTGGCAAAGATGGTCTAAGCTACTATCGTAAACTTTTGGAGCAAATACCTCCATACCTGAAAGATAAATATCTAATACTTTTAGAAATAGACCCCACTCAAAAAAATCTAATAAACAAGGTTGTTGAGGCAAATTTACCTAAAGCAAATACTACTTTTATAAAAGATCTAGCCGGACACACACGAATAGTAAAGATTGACAAAAATTAAAAGGTGTAATAAATTGAATCATCAACCCCCGCACCTACCATCTTAGCTCAGAAAGGAGCAATTGCGATGAGACTGCCTGTTGCTGTCACTGACGAAAACGACAATGTTTGTGAAAGCTTCAGATACTATTTCGATGACACGCCCAGCATAGGTGAAACTTTCACCATCAAAAACCACATTTACACCGTGAGGATGGTGAGCAACCACAAGCATTTGTACGTCTTCGTGACCAAACAAGAAATTAGCCAAGACGAAATCGCTACCGAACACCTCAGCTCCGAGAGCGCAACATAAAACCCTGACTGATGCCAGGGTTGTTTTATTTATAACTAATATTTTCTTCGCTTGGCACTATCTCTACCCAAGTCTTGCCAGGGACCAGCTCTATCTCATCACCATAATCATCATAAAACCTGGTTCTACCCCCATCGTCTACTCTCCACTCTCCCTTGGTCAAACCATAAAAATTAAACACATATACTACGCCGCCTGATTGAGTGTCTATATCTCGGCGACCAATCTCATCTACAACTTTAATGTCAGAAACTTGAACAATTACATTTTGAGCAGCAACCTGGTCTCCAGTATCATAAATGTATTTATCCCCGCCTTGCCAACGCTGGTAAGATTTCAAATTTTGGTTGAACTTCCAGTCAACTTGATACAAATCAGTAGAAAAATCTACTAAAATTTCTTCTGGTCTATTTTCGTTTTCTTCTGGCAAATTTTGTGGTATATCAACAAAATTCCACATACCTATACCACCAACTCTACAATAATATTCATCACCACCACGAATTTCGGCTGCTCTAAGCCAGTTTGAATTTGAAGTAAATACATTGTGTGGGGCTAACAAATTTTGGTCGCGCCAAAAATAGACTTCCCCTACACCTATCTGATCTACATTTATCAAATCATAATCATCAACACTGTCCAAGGCCTCAGGACTACCACCAACATGCATATAAATACCACCGTACTCAGAAGCCCAGTCGATAAAATAAGGACGAGCTGAACGCACTGGACCAATCTTATCTACACTTTTTGTGCTATCATAAACAGCCAATAATCTAGTAATATTTCCTTCAGCCAAAGACTCATATATTACGTCCGCCTGAGAAAGGCCTTCTTGGGGCAAAACATCAACAGAATTTTCCACCATAATAGATATAGGCAAACAAGCAAATTCTTTGTCTTGTAAAACCACACCACTCAAAGGATGTCGTACTTTGTATTCATCTTCTATTTTTTGCTGTTTCTGATCATCTACTTGTTGCTCTCCTTCTGAACCTGAAAAAATATTTACCAAACCTACAACAAGCAAAATAACTGCCACAAGAATGACAGTTATCGCCAAATATATTTTGGATTTATGAGTCAGCATGGATTGCTAGTGAAAAGGTTATGCTTTTTTCTCTTCTGCTGGTTTGTCAGCACCTTCTTTAGCTTCGCCTTCAGCACCTTCTTTAGCTTCGCCTTCAGCACCTTCTTTAGCTTCGCCTTCAGCACCTTCAGTACCTTCTTCTCCACCCTCTTCAGTAGATGTAGGAGCAGCAAGTTTGATTTTCTTAGGCACAATCACAGTTATCACTGGATCATTTGGATTATTTAAAATAGTGACTTTTTCATCAACCTGCAAATCTGAAATGACCAACTTTTGACCCATTTCAGCTAATAGGGCAACATCTACTTCTATCTTTGCTGGCAAATTTTGTGGTAAACATCTTACATTTACTTGATCGTTCTTTACATTAAGCATACCACCCTGTTCACGAACAGCTTTTGAAGTACCTACAAATTCCAATGGAACAACTGTAGTCAATTCTCTTTTTTCATCAATAGCCATAAAATCAACATGAGTCAATTTGTCAGTAACTGGGTGTTGTTGGTATTCACGAACAATAACCTTGAAATCTTTGCCGCCAATTTTTAGAGTAATAATATTGCTAGTACCAGCTTCATTTAAAATATCCAATAATTCTTTATAAGCAACATCAATAGATAATGGTTTCTGACTAAAACCATAAACAACGCCTGGTACTCGGCTGTTATCACGAATTTCGCTTAGTTGACTTTGTTTATCAACTTGGCGTTCATTTGCTTCTAATATGAATTCTGCCATAATTTTTAGCTTAAAAATAAAAACACAGTGGGTCTATTTAATCATAAAACAGACCATAAGTCAATACCCTGCTTATTTGTTTTTTATATGCACACTCTGGACCAAGCCCAGAGCAATCAAAACAGCCCAAAGAGAGCTACCACCTGCAGAAATAAGGGGTAAAGGTATACCTGTCACTGGAGAAATACCCATATTCATGCCTATGTTGATAAAAGTTTGTACCAAAAGCATAGCGGCCGCACCTAATACCAGATATGCACCAAAATCATCCTGAGACTTACGCATTATCAAAAATAAACGATAAAACATAAAGGTAAAGAGCCCCAATACCAAAGTCACACCCACCAAACCAAGCTCCTCGCCAATAACAGCAAAAATAAAATCCGTACCAGGTTCTGGTAAAAAACGTAAACTACTTTGTGAACCCAAAGCCAATCCTCTACCAAACCACTGACCAGAACCAACTGCCACCATAGACTGTATCACATTATAGCCCTCCCCCTGTGGGTCACGACCAGGATCAAAAAAAGTCAAAATACGAGATTGCTGGTAAGGTTGCAAAACAAAAGCCCAAGCAACTACTGAAATAATCACAAAAGCGCTAGCCAGCCAAACAAAATGTTTTTTTTGTATGCCCGTAAAAAGCAAAACCACCAACCAAGTACCAAGCAACACCAGAGCTGACCCTAGATCAGGCTGCATAGCCACTAGACCAACATATACCAATGTCATGCCTCCGCTAACCAAAATATGCTTGAATGACTTGAACTCTGGGGCGTTTTCCGAAAAATATCTAGCCAACCAAACTATCAAAGCTAGTTTTGCAAATTCAACTGGCTGTACATTGAATGGCCCCAACACAAGCCATCCAGTAGTACCTTTAACATTTGCACCAAAAAGCAAAACAAATATTAAAACCAAAGCAAAGAAAATAAAAATCAACTTACTATAAGTCGACCAAAAACTATAATTTATACTAGCTACACCAAAAAATAAAACCAAACCACTTAAAGCAAATATTATTTGTTTTTTGAATGTAAGAAAATTGGCTGTGTCTGTATTCAAGCTCAAACTATATAAAACACTGGTGCTTAATACCAAAAATATGATGATGGCAAAAAACAGCAACCAATCAAGATTCCTCCATTTAAGGAAAAAGTTTCTCATAAACAACTAACGGTTAACTCTGTCTATTTCTCTTTCCTCCTGATAATAGCTCTTAAAATTATCCTTGTCTAGCCAGTCTACGACTGGAAAAATTTCTACTTNCTCCTTGAGCCAAGCTGGACTCATTTCTCTGGACTCTAGAGACATAAAATCTACTGAATTGACCTGGTTGACACCTATCAATCTATCTCCATCAAACAAGGCTATTTGCCAGCCAACCTCCCAAAAGTCATACAAAGAAAGGTTAGTAGCAGTCCAATTGACACTAGCCGGCACGTCTACTGCTTCATTTTCTATAGTTACTGTTCTGGCTGGCTTATAAGATACATTACTGATGTCCCAATTGATTTCTGGTATATCATTTTCAAATCTGCGCCAACTGACATTTCCCACATTGAACTGAAGCTCCTGAATAGAAACCGGACTATTATAACCCATCTCCAATATCATTCTCTTTTCAGCTGGATTAAGAAAACTTTCTTCTATTTGCAATTCCTGACCATTGACCACAAATTTATACTGAAAACTTTTGGCTGACCAATCGTCATTTGGATTTTCTACAAAAGCCACCAAATTGTACCTACCATCTCCCAAAGGCACAAACTTGGTAGTGGTGGTCAATATTGGCTGCGGTGCTCTAGATGCATGGTAGGAAGCCCAGTTGATAGTGCCACTCAGCTGAGCAGCCATATTGGAAAAACTAGGCGTCCTAACTAAAGTAATTATATTTATAATCAAAACTACATAAATAATAGCCAAAACCAAAATGGCAAAGCCAAAAGCAATCTTGATAAATAATTTTTTGTGGGTCAAAAAGAAATAAGCTCTATCTATTTCTTTTGGACTAATTGGCTGATAATCATCCATAAGAGAATCTATTCTTATAAATTATACAATAAATTAGACAATAAGGCCAATAATTTGGCAAGATAACAATGCCTATGTTATAATTAGCATAACAATTAACCAAAATAAAATGTTGGAAACCTCCAAAGATGTATTAAATTTATTGCTAGGTGTTTCTATACTGTTGATAGCTGTATTTATTTCTTGGACAACCTATCAGATGGGTCGTATGCTCAAGAATGTAAATGACACTATCAAAGGTGTACAAAATATAGTTACCAGTATTGACGAATTAGTCAATAAGTTCAAAGAAAAATCTGGTGATGCCATGACTTATCTTACAGTTTTGATAAAAAGTGGTCAGGAAGTTATCAATTTGGTCAAAAAAGCAAAAACTAGTCGCGGTCGCAAAAAAAGTAACAAGGCCGAAGAAAAATGAAAACAAAAATCCCCGATAAACTCTTTTTTATATCTTATGTAAAGATTATCGGGTTTTATTGTCCTCAAATAAAAAATGTTTGTCCACTTACACACTCACTCACATTATAGCCTACTAGATGGTCTAAGTACCATCGACAATCTGATAGCCAAAGCCAAAGAGCAAGGTGCTAGTGCTTTGGCGTTGACCGACCATGGTGTCATGTATGGGGCTATTGAATTTTATCAAAAATGCAAAAAAGCTGACATAAAACCTATCATAGGTGTGGAAGCTTATTTGGCCAAAAATTCCCTTGAAGATAGAAATCCAAAAGAAAAGCCCTACCATATAATACTACTAGCCAGGAACAATCAAGGTTACAAAAATCTTCTCAAGTTGACAACTATAGCTCACTTGGAAGGTTTTTATTATAAACCAAGATTGGATTGGAAGACTCTAGAGGAACACAGTGAAGGGTTGATAGCTACAACCGCCTGCATCAATGGACCAGTTGCCCGCCATCTCAAAGGCAACCAAATAGAGACTGCCAAAAATAACGTAAAAAAATTGATCAAAATTTTTGGTCAAGATAATGTTTATTTGGAGATACAAGGTCGCAATATGCCAGAGCAAGCCATAGTCAATGAAGGTATGAAAAAATTGGCTAAAGAATTTGACTTGCCGCTAATTGCTACCAACGATATACATTATACAGAATCAGACGACGACCAAGCTCACGATGTATTGATTTGCATTCAAACCAAACACAAACAGGCAGATAAAGATCGTATGAGTTATTTGGGTGAGGACTACTCAATGTACAGTGAAGAAAAATTCAAAGAACTATTTCCAGACAACCCAGAGGCTATAGAAAACACTCAAAAACTAGCAGACAGATGTAATGTAGAAATTGAGCTTGGCGTACTACAATTGCCTCATTATGATCTACCAGAAGGCGTAAGTGCAGAAGAACAATTACGAAAACTATCTATTGAGGGTGTGAAAAAAAGGTTTGGACACGAAACAAATGATATACCACAAAATATCAAAGAAAGAATGGACTATGAATTGTCTGTTATAGAAAAAACCGGTTTTGCTGCTTACTTTTTGATAGTCCAGGATTTTGTCAATTGGGCCAAAAGCCAAGAAATTGTTGTGGGGCCAGGGCGTGGTTCAGCTGCTGGTTCACTGGTTTCTTATTTAATTGGTATTACCAATATAGACCCGCTGGAATACAATCTTATTTTTGAGCGTTTCCTCAATCCAGAAAGAATATCTATGCCTGATATTGACCTTGATTTTGCTGATATCAGACGTGATGAAGTAATAAAATATGTAGAAAAAAAATACGGCGAAGACCACGTAGCCCAAATCATTACCTTTGGTACCATGGCTGCTAGAGCGGCCGTTCGAGATGTTGGTCGTGTTTTGGGTTATAGTTACGGCTATTGTGATCAAGTAGCCAAACTAATACCCATGTTTACTAGCCTCAAAGAAGCGCTGGAAACTGTAGAAGAGCTCAAAAAAATCTATGAAGACGACCTTGAAGCACAAAGACTACTAGATATGGCTATAAAAGTAGAAGGCTTGGCCAGACACTCCAGCACTCACGCTTGCGCTGTCCTTATTACCAAAGATCCGTTGACCAACTACACTCCCCTACAATATGCCAGTGGTGATGACAAAACTATTGTTTCTCAATACTCTATGCATCCAGTAGAAGATTTGGGACTTCTCAAAATGGACTTTTTGGGACTCAAAAACCTAACTATCATAGAACAAACAATATCCATAGTAGAAGCCACTAAAGGTGTAAAAATTAATATTGAAAAAATACCTTTGGACGATCAAAAGGCTTTTAAGCTTTTCCAAGCTGGCGAAACAACTGGTGTGTTCCAATTGGAATCTGGTGGCATGAAACGCTACCTAAAACAACTCAAACCAACAGAGCTAGAAGATATTATTGCTATGGTCTCTCTCTATCGTCCAGGACCAATGGAATTTATTCCGGACTTTATTGCCGGCAAACACGGAAAAAAAGAAGTTACTTATCTTCATCCAAAATTAGAACCAATTCTCAAAAACACTTATGGCATTGCTATCTATCAAGAACAAATCATGCAAATAGCCAGAGATCTGGCCGGCTTTAGCTACGGACAAGCTGATGTGTTGAGAAAAGCGGTTGGTAAAAAAATAAAAAAACTTCTAGACGAACAAGAAGAAAAACTTATTTCCGGAATGGTAAACAACGGCATAGACAAAAAAACCGCTACCAAAATATGGGAATTTATCGTGCCTTTTGCCCGCTACGGTTTCAATCGCTCCCATGCTGCTTGTTATGCTATGATTGCTTATCAAACAGCTTATCTCAAGGCTAATTACCCAGAAGCCTTCATGGCTGCTCTGCTGACAGCTGATCAAGACAATATAGATAGAGTTACTATAGAAATAAATGAATGCCGCAACATGAACATGGAAGTACTGCCCCCTGATGTCAACGAATCATTTGGTACCTTCGCTGTAGTGGAAAATGAAGACAAAAACAAAATGGGTGATATCCGTTTTGGCCTC
>PKTI01000044.1 GCA_002869235.1 Candidatus Parcubacteria bacterium | reverse complement strand
GCAAGAAAAAGTAGAGGAACGCACCAGGAGTCTCAAGGAAGCCAATAAGGGCCTAGAAGAACGCAACAAATTTTTGGCAACTATGCAGGCAGTGACAAACCTGATCAGTCGTACTATGGACCTCAAGCAGGTCAATCAAATGATAGCAGATAGTATTGCCAGAGAATTGGGCTATGTAGGGGGTATTCTTAGTTTTGTAGATACAGAAAAAAATGTGCTCAAGGTAGGAGCTATTACCAATAATACTGAAACCAAAAAAGCTTTGGCTATTTTGCCAAAAGATCCCAGAGAATATGAAACTGTTTTGGAGGAGGGCTATAGCTTGGGGGCACAAACTGTATTGTCTGGTAAAATCAATTTTTCTGACAAAATGTCTGAATTTTTGTCACCGCCAGTTGACAAAGACTCATTGGAAAAAATACAAGCACAGCTGGGGGTAAAAACTATTGTAGGTGTACCTGTTTTTTCAGAAGCCAAGATCATTGGTATTATTCATTTTTTGATGTCCGTCAAAAAAGATCAAATATCATCTCTAGATATAGAAACTATGACAGCCTTGACCAATCAAGTAGGTATTGTGTCTCGTAATGTCAAATTGTACAACACACTTCAACATGCCAATGAAGAATTGCAAGATGCCAATATGCGTCTACGTGAGCTAGACAAGGCTAAGAGTGAATTTTTGTCTATTGCTTCTCATCAATTGAGGACACCGATTTCTGCTCTCAAGGGCTATCTGTCTATGATAATAGAAGGTGATTTTGGTAAGATTCCTGGACCAATAAATAAGGTAGTCAAAGATTTGTTTGAAAGCGCCTCACGTCTCGCTAGGCTGATCAATGTGTTTTTGAATGTATCTAGGATAGAATCTGGCCGCCTCAAACTAGAGAAAAAACCTTTGCAAATAGTAGATATGGTAGAAAGTGTCATGGATGAGCTCAAAAATGAAGCTGCCAAAAAAGAGCTTAAATTTGATTTCAAAAAACCAAAGAAAAAAGTACCACAAATATTTGCTGATAGCGACAAGCTCAGAGAAGTGGTGCTCAATCTGATAGATAATTCTATCAAGTATACTCCGCAAGGCTCTGTGATTGCTAGTATAGAATTTGATGATGAAAACTTAACCTTTATGGTAGAGGATACTGGTATTGGTATCAAAAAAGACGAGGTCAAAACATTGTTTAGAAAGTTTGTCCGTGGCTCTGGGGTAGCACAGGTGCATACTGGTGGATCAGGCTTGGGATTGTTTATAGCTCAAAAGATTATCAAGGAGCATGGAGGTCGTATCTGGGCAGAGAGCGATGGTCAGGGCAAGGGCTCAAGATTTAAATTTGAGATACCACTCTATGATGAAAAGACCATGGAGTATGCTCCAGAGGAGAAGTAATCTTTGACAAAAATAAAAATTATAAAAAAATACATTTGTCTAGTCTTAGGCTTCATTTTATTTTTACCAGTTATTACTGGATTAAATTTGAAACCTCCAACAAATGATTATAATGTGGGTTATGATTTGGGCGTACTTACTTGGCCTATTATTGGTATAGTATTAATTTATAAGTTTTTTAGATTTTCTAGACAAGACAGAAAGAAGAAAAAAGAGTTTAATAAAAACAAAAAAGAACAGATTAATAATTTCTAAAACATTGTTCAATTTTAGCAAAAATGTTAGAATATAGACGTATTTTTATTTATATATATTAAAATTTAACTCTAAAAATTATGAAAAAGATTAATTTGTTTAAAATTACTCTTTCTACTTTTGTATTTTTGCTAGTAGCAATGCTAGGTAATGCAGTACAGGCAGAAGAGTATATCACTGATCCTAGTGAATTGCCTGATCAGGATGCCTACAAGGCTATAGTAAAAATCAAGGTGTTTACTTCTTTGGATAAAGAAAACCTAGTTTGGTATTCTAGTGGTTCGGGGGTGATCATAGATAGTAGTGGCACAATATTGACAAACTATCATGTTGTCACCTTTGAAGACGAATTCAGAGAAGGTGAATATGACACTACTTATCAAGTGTGTCTGACTGATCAAATAGATGAAGCTCCTGATTGTGCTTATGTAGCAAAATTGATTGCCAAAGACAAAGATCAAGATTTGGCACTTCTCAAAATGGAGCCCATAAGTGGCCTTAGTACCAAATCAAGTGGATTCAAATATTTACAATTGAGTGATACAGACGATAGTGATGTAAATGATGAAGTAATTGTCATGGGATTTCCTTCTATAGGAGGTGAGACAATTACCATCACCAAAGGAATTGTCAGTGGAAAAGAAGAAAAATACAATAATAAATGGATAAAAACTGATGCAGTATTTTCTTTTGGTAGCTCTGGAGGAGCAGCTATAAATTCTGATGGCAAGGTGATGGGTATACCTAGTCAATCACATTCTGACTATGCTGGTAGCTTGGGGTATTTGATAAATTCTGTTTCTATAAAAGATTGGGTAGATGCCTACAAGTCTGCCACACCTCAAACCAATGTCTATATAGAAGATTTGAAAGATTTTACCATCAAACAACACGAGGTAGAAGATACAGATACTTTTTCCAATGAATATTTCAGTATAACTCGACCAGACGATTGGGAATTTACTTACAACAACGAATATGGCTTGTATATGGACAAACCCAGTGATGATGAAGGTGGTGTAATTCAGATAAAAATGATGAAATTGCCCTATGATGTAAGTCTTGATATAGTGGAATTGTATGTCAAAAAGTCACTGACAGAAAATATGGCTTTGTCAGCAATTAGTATTATCAAAAATGAAGATACTACTATAAACGGAATACCTGCCAAAAGAATGGTGCTCTCTGGGTCTGGTCAAACAGATACTTATTATTATATAACCAACAAAAATTATATTTTGGAAATAAGCTATGATTATGGTGTCAATGAAAAAGATGAAGATACAGTAAAAGATACTATTGATAGTATAACTCTCAACAACGCCCCATCTTTTCAAGCCAATTCTAGCTACACAAATTCTAGTCCAAAGTTTAGTCTAGCGGCATCTGATGGTTGGAAAATCCTAGAGCATGTAGCAAAAGCAGAACCAATATACCTCTACAATCCAAAGTATTCAGATTCATACATTAGCGTATCTATCCAGGATACAGATGAAAATACTAGAGATTATACAAATGAAGAGTATTTGGACTATATAAAAGATCTATTCAATACAGCCAATAGTGCGGGGTCATCTATAGATGCTAAGTTTGAAATATCAGAAGACAACGCGCAATACAATCTAAACAATGGCTTGGGCAAAGTGATTTATTTGGACTCTTTGTACAAAAAGTTAAGTACAGATGAAGTGTTGGCTCGGGATATAGATTATATTGTAAAAGCTGGAGACAAGTTTATAAATGTAACATTTAGTATATTTACAGATGATGAAGAAGTGTTCAATGAATCTTTTGCTTCAGCTGAAAAAGTAATGAAAACTTTTTCTTTGACCAACTCTCCTTACAGTGGAGATGATGCAGATGATGATGTAGACGAGGATACTACAGATACTAGTGACGACCAAGTATCAAGTGATGTTGAATACACACCACCTCCAGCCACCGGCACTTTGTCCAATAGATTGAGAGGACGCATACTCTTGCAAGTAGAAAATCACGGTGAAGCTTGGTATGTAAAACCAGATAGTGGCAGAAGAATTTATATGAAAGATGGTGATGTAGCTTATGATATGATGAGAAATCTAGGTCTTGGTATTACCAATGCGGATTTGGAAAAAATCCCAGTTGGCATAGAAGATAGATTTGAATGTGCCGACACTGATGGTGATGGTCTTTGCAATAAGCTTGAAGAAGGTTTGGGTACAGATCCAAACGATAGTGATTCTGATGATGATGGTTATGATGATGGTACAGAAGTCAAGGGCAACTACAATCCTTTGGGTTCAGGTACTATGCAATACAGTAATACTATGATAAACAATCTACGAGGCAAGATTTTGTTGCAAGTAGAATCCAGAGGAGAGGCCTGGTATATAAATCCAGAGGACGGCAAGCGTTATTATATGCCTGATGGTCCGTCAGCTTATCAAATCATGCGTTATTTGAGTTTGGGTATCACAAACAGTGACCTGGCACAAATATCTGAAGAATAAATTGCTAAAATAAAAACCCGCCCCTTCGACTTAGCTCAGGGCGGGTTTTTTGGCACAAAGTTTACCTTTCACAAAATATCTCAAAAATGTTATAATACCATTACAAATGCCCTTAATATTTTGGGTGTAATTTAGCTAATTTATATATTATGAAAACAAGTTATTCTATAGCATTTTTTGTCCTCATATTCATTGTCGTGGGTGCGATTTTTTTGATTATGGACAAAGAAGGTATTGCGCCAAATCGTACCTTGGGACAGATTTTGCCATGCAACTTGGACAAAATGTCTGACAATGTCCTAGCTCTTGATGCTGACACTAGTCTGATGCGGGTCATGGTCAGTCTCAAAGACCTACCTATGACAGATAGGCTAGAAGGCAAAATGAACGAGCTCAATATAAAAATCTACAAAGACAAGCAGCTTTTCAACTACGTAGTAGCTGATGTGCCTGTTGAGTCTCTTTGTCCTTTGGCAGAGGATAGTGGTATTAGCAAAATATTTATCCCTGATACACCAGAACAACAATAGTCTATATGAAACTAAAAGATATCAAATCAGTCAAAAATTTGAATGGCAAAAGAGTACTTTTGCGTTTGGATCTCAATGTACCAGTGCATGATGGTAAGGTAGACAAAGATGGTACTTGGAGATTGGAAAAAGTCATTCCTACTATCAAATATCTAGTTGGCAAAAAAGCCAAAGTAATTATTGTAGCTCATCTGGGTCGGCCAAAAGGTATTGAACCTGAAAAATCACTTTTGCCAGTTTCAAAAAAATTATCCAAAATGCTCAAAAAACCAATTGAGTTTTGGGCCGATGATTTTTCTGATTATGAGCAAGACAGTCAAGAAATGTCCAGTGGCTCTATTGCTATGCTAGAAAATATCCGTTTTCAAGAAAGAGAGGAGATGGATTGCAAACGTCTAGCCAAAAGATTGGCCAAGTTGGGCGATATCTATGTCAATGATGCTTTTGCCAATAGCCACAGAAAACACAGCTCAATGCACGCTATAACCCATTATTTACCTAGTTATGCGGGCTTACTTTTGCAAGCAGAAGTCAAAGAGCTATCAGCTGTACTCAAGGTCAAATCAGGTCTAAGTTTTATCTTTGGTGGAGCCAAGATAGCTAGCAAGGTCAAGCTCATCAAAAAAGCCAGCAAAATCGCCGATCAAGTGTTGCTTGGTGGTGCTTTGGCCAATAATATGCTTTTGGCCAGAGGCTACAAAATGGGCAAATCACTAGTAGACAAAGCTTCCTTGGGTGTGGCCAAAAAACTAGACAACAAAAAAATATATTTGCCCTTGGACGTACTAGTAGCTAGAAGTCCCCAAGCAAAAATTTATAAGTCAGTAGTTGTCGATGAGATTCCAGCCAATATGTGGGCTCTAGATATTGGTCCAGCTACAACAGATGAGTACATTGGTATATTGTCTTCTGCCAAATGGGTAGTATGGAATGGGCCTTTGGGATATTTTGAAAATGAAAATTTTATTCAAGGATCAAAAGAAATATTAAAGTTTTTGGCCAAGTCAGAGGTCAAGGTTATCATTGGTGGAGGAGAGACTGTAGAACTTGTCACTAGATTGAAATTGCGTGATAAGTTTCATTTTGTCTCAACTGGCGGAGGAGCAATGTTGACTTTTATGCAAGGTGATAAAATGCCAGTTTTGGAAGTATTAAAGAAAAAATAATGTAGATATAATTAATAAAATATGAAGAAAAGCGATGAAACAATATTTTGTT
>PKTI01000047.1 GCA_002869235.1 Candidatus Parcubacteria bacterium | reverse complement strand
AGAATTGATTGGGCAGAAAAACATTTAGGAACTGAGGGCGGTAGTAGACTTGCATATAAAGTACTAGGTACTATTGTAATCTTTGCTGGATTAACTTATGCTTTTGATTTGTCAGATGATATTTTGAGTTGGATCGCTGACATAATTGTCTAATAATAAAAAATATAAAAATTGAAAAATAAAAATAAAATAACTTAAAAAGGAAAGGAGGTGAAACAAAGTGAAAAAGAAAACTACAAAGAAAAAGGTAGTCCGTAAGAAAAAAGCTGCCCCAAAGAAAAAGGTAGCCAAGAAGACTACCAAGAAGAAAACTACAAAGAAAAAAGCTGCCCCAAAAAAGAGAAAAACTGTTCGCAGAAAAAAGAAATAGAATTTCTTCTAAAAAATAAAAATTCCTTTACACCCAGTGGAGTAAGGGAATTTTTATTTTGTCCAAATATATATATTTAATCTTAAAATAATGCTGTTTGATTTTTATTTTTACTTTTGGCAGCCTTTCTCTCCTCTTCTGTAAATATTTCCACAGTGCCGTACTGACCATCATAACCTGGATTCAATCTAATTTTATTTTCTCTCATTCTTATTATGCCTTTAGCCAAAGTTTCTGGCATTATTTTTGATAATTCTTCGTATTCAAGATCCAACAAAACTCTAAATTCATTACCAGCTGATTTGATAATACTCATAAACAAATTTTCCACTCTTTTGCTAGACTTGCCCATACCAAAATAGTCAGCAATTATGTTTGGCAAAGGCACAATACTTTTGTAAGGTATGTGCTGACTATAATCTACGTCTTTTTTGCTAATATTAGCCAATTTATTTACCTGGGTTTCCACTCCTAGAGTCAAAGGTTTTTTGCATTTAGGACAAATATTTTTCTTTTTCTTACTTTCCTCTGGGGAACAAAAAAATCCGCAATCACGGTGACCATCCCAGTGATACATACCTTCTTCTGGATAAAATTCTATGGTATACAAAAATCTTTTTTTGTCCTTTTTGGCTATTATATCTACAATCTCATAATAAGTTCTTTGCTTCAGTTCCATGACATTTGCCTCTCTGCCAATTTGCGGACCAGAATGAGCATCTGAATTTGATACTAAAGTAATATTGTCCAATTCTTTGAGCTGCCAATTCATCGGTGGATCTGAAGAAAGACCTGTTTCAATAGCTTTGATATGTGGAGTCAGTTCTTCAAAACATTCTTCCAGTGAATCAAAGCCCGACTTGGAACCAAAAACCGCAAACCAAGGTGTCCAAGCATGAGCTGGAATCATCATTGCGTCTTTGTCAGCCTCCAACATAAATTGCAAAACTTGTTTAGCGCTCATACCCAATATAGGTCGTCCATCAGAGGCCAATTTAGCACCAGCATCTTGCAAAAGTTGATTAAATCTACCAGCTGCTTCTAGATTTGGCATAAGCACACAAAGATGTACTCTTCTAGTCTTATCACCCTGTCTATAGATACAAGAAACTTCTGTAGAAATTATAAATCTGACGTCAGAATCAGAGCTCTTTAATTTATAAAGTCCTGAGCCACTTGGGTCTTCTACCAAATTTTCTTGAAGATTTTTGTACCAAGTTGGATGAGTAAAATCAGCGCAGGATATAATATCTACGCCTTTTATCTCAGACCATTTGACCATTTCTTCTAGCTCAAAATACTTGGAAGTAGCCCTAGCGTACTTACTGTGTATATGAAAATCAATTATTTGTCTCATAATTTTGAATGTATACTTGCCCCGTAGACTGAGTGAAACGAAGTTATACGGGGTGAAAATCAATTATTTGTCTCATCTATCTCCCTCTATTTGTTAAGTAATTTAAAATAATGAGGAAAATTTGGTGTAAAAAAATCTGGATCTGTATTAATTTTTTTTATTAATTCCTCTTTGTTAAACCAACGAACTTTCACTACCTCGCCCGGTTGAACAATAAAATCTTCAATATTTCTATCAACTACAGCTAAATACCACTGTGTATAGTGACTATAATCTTTTTTATTTAATTCTTTGGGGCCTTTTTTAAAATCAACACCTTTTAAACCAATCTCCTCTTCGGCCTCTTTGATTATATTATCATCATAAGTTTCACCACTCTCTATTGTTCCAGCTACCGATGGTCCCCATTTACCAGGATGGTGTTTTTTATCATAAGCTCTTTGCGCAAGCAAAATTTCTCCCTTAGAATTTGTTAGCCATAAAGCTGACACTCTGTAAATATCCTCCGCTTGAAGATCTTTACGCTTCTTATAAGAAACAACATTATCATACTCATCTACTATTATAATTTCTTCTGACATGTATATACTTTCTGTAAAATAATAAAAAACTTCCTAGATACTTCATAAAGCTATGAAATTATATTAGCAAAATAAAAGTTTTTAAGCAAAACAAAAAACGACATTTGTCATTATGGGAAAAAGGCATTATTCTCGCGACGACCTACTCTCACAGCCCTAATGGACTACTACCATCGGCGCTGAGTTGCTTAACTGCTGAGTTCGAAATGGGATCAGGTGTGACCAACCCGCTAGGATCACGAGAATGATACCTTCTTCCTGACAAATATCGTTTTTATGTAAATTGTTTCAAAGGAGTAAAGAAAAATACAGCTCCTAAAAACAAAATCAACATTAGGAACATCAAGACAATCTTGATCATTCCTGCGTGTTTATCAATGTTCATGAACAATTACTTACTAAAAAATTTCCAAAATCTTTAGTGGTTGCTTTGGTCTATTAGTACTCCTCCGCTAAATACATTACTGTACTTACACGTAGAGCCTATCAAACTGGTAGTCTCCCAGTGACCTATAACGAATTCTAATCTTAGGAACGGCTTCGCGCTTATATGCTTTCAGCGCTTATCCAAACCGAACGTAGCTACCCAGCAATGCATCTGGTGACACAACTGGTACACTAGAGGTTCGTCCATCTCGGTCCTCTCGTACTAGAGATGGGATCCTTCAAAATTCAACGCCCATAGCGGATAGGAGACCGAACTGTCTCACGACGTTCTGAACCCAGCTCGCGTACCGCTTTAATAGGCGAACAGCCTAACCCTTGGGACCTTCTCCAGCCCCAGGATGCGATGAGCCGACATCGAGGTGCCAAACCAGATCGTCGATGTGGACTCTTGGATCTGATCAGCCTGTTATCCCCGGAGTAACTTTTATCCGTTGAGCTTCCGCCGTCCTATATCGTACGGTCGGATCACTAACTTCTGCTTTCGCAACTGCTCGAGTTGTAGCTCTTGCAGTAAAGCTGGCTTATGCGTTTGCACGACCACTCCTATTTCAATCAGGAGCTAGCCAACCTTTGTAAACGCCTCCGTTACATTTTGGGAGGCAACCGCCCCAGTTAAACTACCCATCAGATACTGTCCCTCTCCCGGATAACGGGAGTAGGTTAGATTTAAAATTATACAAGGGTGGTATCTCAAGGTTAACTCCACCAGGACTAACGTCCTAGCTTCAAAGTTTCCCACCTATCCTGAACAAGCATAGCTCTAAATCAATACCAAACTATAGTAAAGCTTCACGGGGTCTTTTCGTCCAGCTACGGGTAACGAGCATCTTTACTCGTCTTGCAATTTCGCCGAGTCCTTCCTTGAGACAGTTCTCAAATCGTTATGCCATTCGTGCAGGACGGAACTCACCCGTCAAGGAATTTCGCTACCTTAGGACCGTTATAGTTACGGCCGGCGTTCATCCGCGCTTCAGTTCGCCCCGTGAAGGGCTCCCCTTAACGTTCGGACACTGGCCAGGCATCAGCCCCTATACATCAGCTTGCGCTTTAGCAGGGACCTGTGTTTTTGGTAAACAGTCGCTTGAGATCTTTCGCTGCGGCCCTCAATAAAGAGGGCAGGCCTTATCCCGAAGTTACGGCCGCTGTTTTGCCGAGTTCCTAAAGGAAGGTTCTCTCGTACACCTGAGGATACTCTCCTCACCCACCTGTGTCGGTTTGCGGTACAGATACTACTATCTTAGCTCTAGAGGCTTTTCTGGGTGATGCTTCAACTCTGATTGACTTTGACCGAAGCCGCAGTCTTCCAACTGATCAAGCCGTTGTGTACCCGGATTTTCCTGAAGTACTAGCCCTTTCAGCCGACGCTCATAACCAAATAGCGCCAGAGTATCTCACACCACGTCCCCCCATCGAAAAATAGCAGTAGGGCAGGAATATTAACCTGCTCTTCCATCGACTACGCCTTTCGGCCTCGCCTTAGGCCTGCCTAACCCTGGGTTGATTCACATTGCCCAGGAAACCTTGGGTTTGCGGTGTCGGGGATTCTCACCCCGATTCTTGCTACTCATGCCAACATTCTCACTTCTATGCGCTCCACGACTCCTTACGGTATCGCTTCAACGCCCATAGAACGCTCCTCTACCGCTCATAGATAAATCTATGAACTCCAATCTTCGGTACTAAGTTTAGCCCCGTTAAATTTTCGGCGCAAAGTAACTTGACTAGTGAGCTATTACGCTTTCTTTAAAGGATGGCTGCTTCTAAGCCAACCTCCTAGTTGTATAAGTTACAATACCACCTTTTACACTTAACTTAGATTTAGGGACCTTAGATATGGATCCGGGCTGTTTCCCTTTCGACCAATGAAGCTTAGCCCCCATGGTCTGACTCCCAAGATATACATAATGGCATTCGGAGTTTGATTGGAATGGGTATGGACGCAATGCCACCCCACCCCATCCAGTGCTCTACCACCAAAACTTAAATCTCGAGGCTAGTCCTAAAACTATTTCGAGGAGAACCAGCTATTGCCGAGTTCGATTGGAATTTCTCCTCTTACCACAGCTCATCCCCTAGTGTTGCACGGCTAGTGGGTTCGGGCCTCCACGACGTTTTACCGTCGCTTCACCCTGGCCATGGTAAGCTCACTCGGTTTCGGGTCTAGTGCATGCAGCTTATAAGATTTATACCCTGCCCAAAATATGGACAAAGTATAAAACTTATTACGGACTATTAATCCTCGCTTTCACTTTACCTACCTCCCAAAGGAGTTAAATAGCTACATACAGCTAACTCGTTGGCTCATTCTTCAATAGGCACGCCGTTACCCATTTATGTCCGAAGACATACATAGGGCTTCGACTCCTTGTAAGTATATGGTTTCAGATACTATTTCATCCCCCTATCGGGGTGCTTTTCACCTTTCCCTCACGGTACTAGTTCACTATCGATCATCAAAAGTATTTAGCCTTAGCGCATAGTGACGCTAACTTCACACAAGGTTTCACCGGCCTCGTGCTACTCAAGAAAATTATCTACAGATTATTCCTAGTTTTTGTTTACAGGGCTATCACCTTCTTTGGCCGAACTTTCCAGTTCGTTCTACTAAATAGAAATCAATCGTGCTCTGAGATACCAAGTCTCAAAACAATAACCTCTTATAACCCCTCATGCAGCATTAGGCTTGGACCATTGCATTATCTCTCACTTCATCCGAAGAATCAGATCAAAATAATTTATCTTACATAAGGTTTAGGCTCGTCCCGTTTCGCTCGCCACTACTCAGGGAATCGAGATACTAATAGAAATTAATGGCAAAACGAGTTGCCAATAATTTTTATTAGTACATTAATTCTTTCTTTTCCTCCAGCTACTAAGATGTTTCAATTCGCTGGGTTGTCTCTAACTAGTCTATGTATTCAACTAGTAGTTTCCGCGCTTTTCACGGAAGGGTTTCCCCATTCGGAGATCTCCGGGTCAAAGGTTGCTTATCACCTAACCGAAGCTTATCGCAGATTGCTACGTCCTTCATCGTCTTTTGATGTCAAGGCATCCACCATACACCCTTGATAGCAACCACCAAAAATTTTGAAAACTTTTGGTGTAAAATTTTGTTGTGTTGTATACAAGATGTAATTTTTTTATATTATATATAAAGATGCTCATAAACATTGTGTTGATATTTATGATTTGTTGTATTTGGTTGTCAACGTTCTGTGTCGACCCTCGACCGTAGACCACGGGCAAGGCTTAACCGACAATAAGTAGTCTTATAGGTAAATCGCCTAGGGCCTATTTACTTAGAAGACTACTTGCTAACGATTAAGTTTTTAAAGTGTTCAAAAATCCGCTCTTGAGCGGACTTTACGCAAATCTAATTTTGCCTAAAATCCTATGCTTTTAACTTGTTTAAACTTATTAACATTTCTTTTGGCGAATTAGATAATTCTTAGTTTTTTATAACAGCCGTATTATATATCATTTTTTTAACTTTGTCAAATATATAGGGCTGTTGATAATATGTTTATATTTTTTATAATAAAACCCCCAATTTATGGGGGTTTTACCATAAAATATTATTGTTTTTTGCTTATTTTATTATAAAATTTCCATTTTTAAGAATTTTGAACCAAAATTCTTAGCATCTTCGTAGTTTTCCATCCAAATATCAGCTTTATAGTAATATCTAGCATTCATACGATCCTCTACTAAAAACTCATTGTCACCAAATTGTTCTGGAAAACGGACAACTGTACCGATTGGCAAGAAATTAGCAGCCAATACACCATCACGAGTACGAGTGCCTGAGGCTGTAATAAAAGGGGTATCATCAGTTTGTCCTGGCAAACTATTGTAAGCCGTAACACTGATATACATGGTTCTACGAGCTGGACGAGGTCCAACTTCTGGTAATGTAGGCCCATCATAATAGGCTTTTATAGCCAATTTTGGCCTAGGACCGGCATTTTTGTCTTCAATTGCTTGTGAAATACTTATATTTGGCAGACTCAAAAAAGTAATACTAACCAATAAAAATAATGGTTTTAGATACTTTCTCGAGCTATATTCAATGGCTTGTTTAATTGATTTCATATAAATCTTTAAAACTAAAAAATCCCTATTTGTTGGGATCATATAATTATAATAGCATACATTTTGATATTTGTCAATAGTAAGTGGAAAAAAACATTTGAAAGTCAAAATAAAAAATGATATACTATGAGCACTCTTAATAAATAATTTTTTAAGAATACACCCTCGTTCTTAAAAGAAAGGAGATAAATAAGATGGATAATCATCGTCAAAAAGGGGCGATCGACAATATGAATCCTAAATCAGCTTTCAAAGCTGGACTGTTTACAGGTATAGGTGTCATGTTTGTCATTGGCTTCTTTATTTTACTTGGCATGATGCTAAGTGGTGATGGAATCAAGTTTGGAAAAAACGATGCTGCCAAAAAATACCAAGGTGGAGACACCGAGGTAGTCGGCAGTTTGGACCAAGATTTGGTTGATACAGCAGTTGAGCTAGGACTAGACGGAGATACATTTGCTAGTTGTCTCAACTCTGGAGAACAAGAAAACAAGATCGAGAGTCATATTACACAAGCAGCCGCTTCTGGTGGTCAAGGCACTCCACATAATGTGTTGATTGCTGGTAATACCAAAGTAGCTGTACCAGGTGCTTTGCCATATGCTTCACTCAAATCATTGATTGATGACTTGCTAGCAGGCAACACCATAGACAGTGCTGACCCAAACATTCAAATAGTTCCTATGGACCCAGAAGTTGATTGGGTAAGAGGAAATCCAGATGCTGATGTTGTGTTGATTGAATTTTCTGACATCGACTGCCCATATTGTGGACGTCATCATGACACCATGACACAGCTTATGGACCAATATGGTGATAAAGTTGCTTGGGTATATCGTCACTTCCCATTAGAACAACTCCACCCAGATGCTTTCCATAAAGCAGAAGCAACCGAATGTGCTGGTGAACTAGGTGGTAACGAAGTTTTCTGGCAATATCTAGATATATTATTTGCTAGTTAATATACAGTTCAAAAATCTCCTGCCTTAGGGCGGGGGATTTTTTGTTTTCTCTCGACAGGCTCAAAATAAAACAAATAAAAAAGGCGCTGCCAGGCAACGCCAAAAATTCAATATGGGTATGATAACTAGGAAGCCGGGGTCGAGATACGCTGTTGCAGGAACTTGTCCAGTTGAGGATCGAGCTCTTCGAGCCTGTAGGTGACCCGTGCCGCAGGCAAGGGCATCTCGATGACTCGACTCAGATCGATGGGCGTGCCGATCACCACCGCGTCGATGACGCCGGCCTCGGCCATGGCATCGATTGTCGCCTTGAGATCAGCCACCTGCTCCGCACCGTAACCCATGGCGGGCAAAAGCGACCCGATATTGGGATAGATGTGGAAGGTGTCCCTGAGCTTGCCCTGCAACCAAGGCCTGGGATCGACGATCTTGCAGCCCATCTGCCGAGCGGCCACCATGCCGGCGCCGAAGTCCATGCCACCGTGGGTGCAGGTCGGCCCGTCCTCGATCACCAGCACGCACTTGTCCTTGATCAGCTCCGGCTGATCGACGGACACGGGCGACTCGCACTGGATGATCTTGGCCAGGGGGTTTTCCTTGCGGATGGTACGACACAGCTGGTCGACGTCGGCCTCCGAGGCGGTGTCCACCTTGTTGACGATGACCACGTCGGCCATCAACAAGTTTTGGTAACCGGGGTAGTAGGACAGCTCGTGGCCGACGCGAAGAGGATCGACCACCACGATCAGGATGTCGGGCGTGTAGAAAGAGGTGTCGTTGTTGCCGCCGTCCCAGATGATGATGTCGGCCTCCTTCTCGGCCTCGGTCAGGATGGCGCCGTAATCGACACCGGCGTAGATGATGCGGCCCTCGGCCAGATGCGGCTCGTACTCCTCCATCTCCTCGATGGTGCACTGATGCTCTTCCAGGTGGCTGACATCGCCGAAGCGCTGCACAGCCTGCTTGGCCAGATCACCGTAGGGCATGGGGTGACGGATCGGCACAACCCGATGACCCTGCTGCTCGAGGAGCTGGCAGACGTAGCGGGTGGTCTGCGACTTGCCGCAACCGGTGCGAACGGCGCAGATGGCCACGACCGGCTTCTGGCTGTCGATCATGGTGGAGTAGGCCCCCACCATCACGAAATCGGCGCCGGTCGCGTTGACCCGCTGGGCCAGACGCATGACGTAGCTGTCCGACACGTCCGAGTAGGAGAAGACGCAGCCGTCGACTCCCAGGTCGTTGATCTTGTCGATCAGCTCGGCCTCGTCGAAGATGGGAATCCCTTCCGAGTAGAGCTTGCCGGCCAGTTCAGCCGGGTAGACCCGTCCCTCGATGTCCGGAATCTGGGCGGCGGTAAAGCCGACCACCTCGAAGTCATCGTTGTCTCGGAACAGCACGTTGAAGTTGTGGAAGTCGCGTCCTGCGGCTCCCAGGATCAAAATCCTTTCTCTCTCCATCAGACTCTCCTTCGGAAAAACGGTTGGGTTTAGGGTGACTAGTTACGGGGGAATTTATCTCTTATAGCAGATTTTTCTGCTAGTAATTACCCAATTGTCAAAAGAGCAATTCGCCTAGTTTATAAAAAAAGTAACAAAATGTCAATAATAAAAAAATACTTTTTGGTTTAGGTCTTAAATTATGGTAAAATATAGTTATGAAAAAACATTCTGTTTCTGAACTAAAAAAAATTGCCAATCAAATAAGGCAAGATATTATTGTTATGCAAAACAAGGCTGGCTCTGGACATGCCGGCGGCTCTTTGGGTATGACCGATATCTTTACTAGCCTATATTTTAATATTTTAAATCATACACCAAACAATCCCCATAACCCTCTAAGAGACAGACTAGTTTTATCAAATGGCCATATCTGTCCAGTTTTGTATTCATCTTTGGCTAGAGCTGGATATTTTCCTTTAGTAAAATTAAAAAGTTTACGCAAAATAAATTCTTCACTACAAGGGCACCCACACAACACCGCCCTGCCAGGAGTAGAAACTAGCAGCGGACCACTTGGTCAAGGAATATCTCAGGCTGTTGGTATGGCATTGGCAGCAAAACTAGATAAAGCCAAACACTATATTTTTTGTATCAGCTCTGACGGTGAACACAACGAAGGTCAGGTGTGGGAAGCATTGATGACCGCCAAAAAATACAAATTGGACAATCTAATAAATATAGTAGACAGAAATGGAATTCAAATTGACGGTTACACCAAAGACATCATGCCACTCCATTCTTTGGCTGATAAATATTCCTCTTTTGGTTGGCGAGTCTTGAAAACAAATGGACACAACCTCAAGGAAATTTTATCTACTTTGAATAAAGCCAAAAACACCAAGGGCAAACCAACTGTTATCATAGCCAGAACTACTATGGGTAAAGGCGTAAAATTTATGGAAAATAAATATATTTGGCATGGCAAAGCACCAAATGACAAAGAAACAAAACAAGCCCTAAAACAACTGCAAAATGCTATCTAAAAATATTTACGAAAAAAATATTAAGACCAAGTCTACTCGAGATGGTTTTGGCGAGGCTATTTTGGAACTTGGCAAAAAAAATAAAGACGTAGTTGTGGTATCAGCCGATTTGGCAGAATCAACTAGGGTACATAATTTTGCCAAAAAATATCCCAATCGTTTTTTTGAAGTGGGCGTAGCTGAACAAAATGCTATGGGCATAGCCGCTGGCTTGGCTCTGGCTGACAAAATACCATATATAGCTAGTTTTGGAGTGTTTAGTCCTGGTCGCAATTGGGATCAATTGCGTGTAAGTGTAGCTTATTCAAAAGCCAATGTAAAAATAGCTGCTTCACACACTGGCCTATCTGTAGGGCAAGACGGAGCTAGTCATCAGGCCCTAGAAGATATTGCCATAGTCAGAACTTTGCCAAATATGACTATTATAGTACCTTGTGACTACAATGAAACAAAAAAAGCCACAATTGCTGCTGCAAAAATAAAAGGCCCTACCTATCTTCGCTTTGGCAGACCAGCGAGTCCAATAATGACTACCAAGGCTAGTAAATTTGAAATCGGCAAAGCAAATGTTTTGCTAAAGGGAAGTGATATTACTATTGTCGCTTCTGGACCGATATTGTACGAAGCTCTACTTGCTGCCAAAGAACTAAAAAACAAAAAAATAAAAGCCGAAATAATAAATCTCCACACTATAAAACCTTTGGATAAATCTACAATTTTGCGTAGCGTCAAAAAAACCAAAAAGTTGGTCACTGTAGAAGATCACCAGATCGCCGGTGGCATGGGTAGTACTGTAGTCGAAATGCTATCAGAAAATTTTCCAGTACCCACACAAATGATAGGGGTGCGCGATAGTTTTGGTGAATCTGGCAAGCCCGAGGAACTGTGGGACAAATATGGCCTATCATATCCTCATATAATAAAGGCTGTTTTAAAACTTATTAAAAAATAATTATATGAAACTTAGCTTGAGAAACAAAAGAAAGATGGACAACTTTGATGAAAACAATCTACCATCTTTGGCTACCTGTGTTCTGGGTGCTTTGGAACTGTTTGCTAGTGAAGGATTGCCAAAAATAAAAATTCCTAATTTTAAAAAACCAGTTATTGTTGGCAGCGGCAATGCTATAGTGAGTGCCAAATTGCTATATGGAGACAAAGATGTAATTTTTGCTGATGAAAACAATTATAAAGAAGTATTAAAAAGAAAGCCTGATGGAGCTATTATTTTTTCTGCCTCTGGAGAAAAGCACGCCTCTATAATTGCCGAATACTACAAAACAAAAAAAATAAAAACTAAGCTGATTACCTGTAATTCTGATTCTACAACTGAAAAAATATTGGGCAAAAAAAATGTAATTGTAACAAAGAAAAACAAAGAACCCTATACTTACAATACCTCTACTTACTTGGGTTGGGTTTTGGCCAAAACCAAAGAAGACCCAAAAAAGATTCTGGATTTTATAAACAAAAAAGTTAAAGTCAAAAAAAGTATAGGCAAATACAATGGCTATCTTTTGCTAACACCAGAAAATTTTGCCCAAGGAAAAGAATTGTTTGAAATAAAATTTACAGAATTGTTTGGCAGAAGAATAGCCAAAGATATAAAAACCTTTGAAGAAACGAAACACGCTGTCACAGTTGTGCCTTACGAAAAAGAATTGTGCATACAATTTGGCAAGGGGCAGCTAGATTTTGCCAACGACAAAATTGTCGTACCACTACCACCCAAGGCAGTACCAGGGACTATCATGGCCATAGGGTATTATACAATAGGCAAAATTCAAGAAAACAAGCCCCAGTGGTTCAAAAAAAATATAGCTGATTATATAAAAAAAGCCAGCAAAAAAAAGTTTGGCAAAAATCTCAAAGTAATAGTAGAATAAAATTGTAAAAGCCCGGTTGTTCCGGGCTTTATTTTTGACAATAAGAAAAATTCTGTATAATATAAGGTGTCCCGCCCAAAAAGCAACTGTCCCTTCACATTGAGACGAAAGGAAATGTCATGTACAAGCCAAAGTTGATACCCTGTCTGATCAACATCCTGCTTTCTGTATTGTTCTTGGGCAATGCCGTAGCCGATGAAGGCTGTATCACCAAGGATGACCTGGACCGCGTGGCCTTCAAAAACGGCTATGCTCACGATTTCATGCAAATGGCCCGCGACTACTTCAAGGAAAACGGCGAGTGCCACTCGCCCTACTGGCTTTCCCGCCAGATCAAGTTGCACGTACAACACCCCGAAATGTTCGGCGGCCAGGCCTTGAAAATCTACGAAATGGAAACTTCGTCTGGTGGCGTACCAGAAGATATGACACCCGAAGAACGAGATGGCTACATCTTTTACTACGGTGGCCCCAGTGGAGTAGTCTCGATCGAAATCTTCGACTCTGCCACGGGCATCCACTACTCCAGTATCACCACAGATTCCGACAACATGGCTCAGGCAGCAGAGGCAGCCGAGCACCATGTGTTCCACATGTTTACGATGTTTGCTCAAGAACTCGAGGACGACGGCCAGGTCGAAGATCTGATCGAAAAATACACGCGTGACCTAGCCTTTGGCCCCAACGAAGAAGCCAGAAGGCATCTAATCTCCGCCTTCCGACGAGGCTTGCGCAACTTCGCACACGAAGTAGTAAGTGGCAACTACAACGCTAGGCCATACGCCTACGAACTTGGCCGTCTACGAGCGGCTGTCTGGGATGAATACCGCGATATTCGAGACATGAATATGTACCGCAACCTAAAATACGGCTACTAACATTTCCCCTACAAAATAACCCGCGAGTTTCTATACACTGCGGGCTTTTTTATTCTAATATATAAATATCTAATTTTCCTCTTCTGCTAAAGGTTCTTCTATTTTTCTAAAAGTAATATATTTGTTTCCTAAAAAATTCCAAACAGTAACCACAGCGGTGGCTATAACCTTACCAAACATATAATGAATGCCCAGGTGGTCTACTGAAAAATACATTATGCCCAAATTGAGTAATATCCCAGCTACTGCTATGCCAAAAAATATTGGCAATTGGCGTCGTCTTTTACCACGGGACTTAAATGTCCAAACTCTGTTGAGGGAAAAATTATAAGTAGCTGCTACTATAAAAGAAATAGTGGCTGACAAAAGATAATGAAGCTCAAAAATATCGGTAAAAATGTATAAAAGTCCAAAGTCAATCACTGCTGAACTAAGTCCCACAACCGAAAAACGGGCTATCTGCCCCTTGTTCTTCCATACAAAATTAATTAGAATTTTAATCATCTTTATTTTGACTTTTTAATTTAAGTAATATAATCTTACTATATTAAACTCTTAAAATCAATCATAATTTTCCTACATGAAAAAGAATAAAAAAACAATTTTAGTAATTGGCGGAGCTGGTTTTATTGGTTCCAATTTGATTGAAAAACTAGTAAAAGATAAAAACCAAAAAATAATATCCTTGGATAATTATTTTACTGGTTCCAAAAAAAATCATATCGCAGGTGTAGATTACCGTCAAGGTCACAGCAAAAATATCCACAAATTAATTTCAGAAAAAATTGACACTATATATCATCTAGGAGAATACTCAAGAGTTGCTGCTAGTTTGGACGAGCCTGATTTGGTCTGGGATTTGAATATTGCTGGCACTTTTTCTGTACTAGAATTTTGGCGTGAACAAAAATGTAAATTGATCTACGCTGGATCTTCTACAAAATTCAACCCCGCTGGAGACAATGGTATAGAAGGAAGAGACTTGGCTCCTTATACTTGGATGAAAGCAGCTAACTCTGAATTGGTAAAAAATTATGGCAATTGGTATAACTTGAAATATTCTATTGTTTATTTTTACAATGTCTACGGTCCTGGTGAAAGGGCTGGACAATTCAATGGGCAATATGGCACTGTTATTGAAACTTTCAAACAAGCCTATTTAAATGGTGAAGCTTGCCAAGTAAGAAGGCCTGGCACACAAACTAGAGCCTTTACTCACGTAGATGATACTGTAGATGCTATAATCTTGGTAGGAAAAAAAGGTAAAAATGATGAATATGGAATTTGTGCTAGCCAAACTTACTCCCTCATTGATGTGGCCAAAATGTTTGGCTGTAAAATAAAAATGCTAGCCAAAACAAAAACTTCACGTTCTAGTAAAAATTTTTCTTCTGCTAAAATAAAAAAAATGGGCTGGAAACAAAAGCATACTCTTAGACAATACATAAAAGAAATTAAAGAAGCCAATCAATAATATGAAAAAAATACTTATTTTTTCTTTATCATATTATCCCAACTATGTCAGCGGTGCCGAAGCTGCTATAAAAGAAATTACTGATCGTATAGATGATATCGAATTCCACATGGTGACCCTGCGTTACAATTCTGACTTACCCAAAGAAGAAATGATTGGCAATGTAATAATTCATCGTATTGGTCTGACTAGTAAAAATCCCAGTTTTGCCGATTTGGGGAAAATGCCCCTTGACCTCAATAAACCGCTTTATCAATTTTTGGCTGCTTTCAAGGCCAAGCAACTCCACAAAAAACACAAATACGATGCTGCCTGGGCTATGATGGCTCACTCTACTGGCGTACCAGTAGCTATTTTTAAATTATTCAACCCAAAGATAAAATATGCCCTTACCCTACAAGAAGGTGATGCACCTGAGTATATAGAAAAAACCATGAAACCCCTTTGGTCCCTTTTTACATCTTCGTTCAAAAAAGCTACTGTGGTCCAGGTAATATCAAAGTTTTTGGGAGAGTGGGCCAAAAAAAGAGAAGTAGCAGAAAAAAATATTGAGTTGATACATAATGGTGCTAATCCCAAAGATCTTAAGCCAAATGTAAGTAAAGAAGAATTAGATAAATTGAAAGCTAAATATAATAAAAAAGAAGGTGAGGTATATCTGGTTAATACTGCCCGGCTGGCCCCTCAAAAAGCCAACGATGATATTATCACTGCTATGGCTATGCTGCCAGAGAATATAAAATTTCTCTTAGTTGGTGACGGGGACGATAAAAACATGCTCAAATATTTGGCTAGAGAACTTGGGCTTGAAGATAGAGTAATATTTGTTGGCCAAGTAGATAGAGGTGAGGTCAGTAAATATCGGCAAATATCTGATATTTTTGTCTGCCCCAGCAGATCAGAGGGTTTGGGCAATGCTTTTTTGTCCGCCATGGCTTCTCGACTCCCTGTTATAGCTACACAAGAGGGTGGTCTAAGAGAGTTCATAAACGAAAAAACTGCTTGGGTGGTACAAAAAGATTCACCTGAACAAATAGCTGAGGCTGTAAAAAATATATTAAATGATCCTCAAAAAGTAAAAACTATCACCGAAAACGCTCACCAAATGGTTTCACAGGAATACAATTGGGATTTGGTGGCTCAAAAGATGAAAGATAAAGTGTTTACCAAAATATTATCATGAACATAATAGATAAAGCAGCCAAGATAATGCTAGCTGCTCACAAAAATCAAACCAGAAAAACCGACGGATCACCCTATGTTGCTCATCCTATGATGGTAGCCAAAAAATTAGCACGACTTGATCTTGGGGATGAGGTAGTTGCTGCTGCCTTACTTCACGATGTCTTGGAAGACACAGATTTTGATAAAAAAAACCTCCAACAAGAAGTAGGAGACAAAGTCTACCAAATTGTATTGGCTGTAAGTGAAGACAAAGAAATGGAGTGGGAGGATCGCAAACAAAAATATATAGACACAGTCATAAACTCTCCTGAAGAAGTAAAATTTGTTTCTATTGCTGACAAAATACACAACTTGGAATCATTGATAAATACTCACCAAACAATGGGACCAGCTATTTGGGAAAAATTCAACCGCGGCAAAGACAAAAAGATGTGGTTTGAAAAAAAATTACTTGAAGGTTTCAAAAAAACCTGGTCTCACGACCTGGTTGATGAATACGAAAAACTAATCAAAAAAACCGAAGAGCTTACTTAGTGCAATATCTCCTGTCTCTTTTTCTCTTCTCTATCTCTCAGGGAATCTCTTGAATGTCTATACTGCTCCAGTATATCAAAAGAAACTTGTTTTTCAGATAATACTGCTGACAATACATTGGTCCATAGATCAATGCGTTTTTTGTTTAACTCAAGTAAATCGCCACTGGCTATTTCCAAACTTTTTGTATAATACCAAATAAGCTCAGACAACCTAAATACTCTCATTAGACGCAAAGATAATAATTCTTTTTCTCCTCTGTTTTGTTTTACATAGCCTAGAAGAACACTTTCAAGCTCTGGATTATACAGAGCCATAAAGTTTATAAACCTGGCCCATGATTCATATTTGTTGCCAAAACGGAGAGAAGAGTGATCAAGTAAATATATTTCATTGTCTGCTATACGCAAATTATGTGGTACAAAATCCCAATGAACTAAAAATCCTGAATACAAATCTATTATTTTTTTATTACCCACCAAAAATTTTCTAGCCTGAGATAAGAGTTCATTAAGTTTTGTTTCATTTTCTGATACTGTCAAAATATCTCGGCTATATTTATCAAATTTTTGTAAATAATTATGTGCATCAAAAAAACCGAAATGTTCTTTGATCAAACCAGCGTGCTCATAAGTTGTGGCCTGTATTGCTTCTTGTGCTTCAAAAGACTTGAGAGCCAAAAAGAATTGCTCCTTGAGTGGCCTATCAATAAACCTTTTGTTTTGCTCTATAAATTCTGTAACAAAAATAGTATAGCCTTCTGTTTCCACAAATAATATTTCCTCTGGGTATAAAAATATATAATAGGCAAAATTAATCTTTTCCAAAATTTTACGGCCATTGTATTCCGCTTTTATCTCGGCTATCATTTCTCTATCAGAGCTGACTTTAATGACAACTTTTTTGTTGTCATTAATCCTTTTTCCCAACAGAACCAATTTTTTGTCCCCAGAGACATAACGTTCTCCGCCAATATGCACTTGTTCTCTATCCAACGCAAAACCTAGCTTATCAAAAATAGGCCCAAGCTTTTTTAGCTCTTTGTCTTTGTACTCTTGCCATTTTTTTTGATGATCTACTGACATTTTATTTAAATGATTGAAAAATATTTTCTAATATTGCTAGATGCGCTGACCAAGAAAATCTCTTTTGCAAGTTTTCTCTGGCAGACAAAATAAGTTTATTTTTTAATTCTTGTGCTTCAAAAATATTGGTTATTTTCTGAGACATATCTCTGCTGTCATTTGGTTTGAAAAACAATATAGCTCCATGGTCAGAGCTCATCTCTCTGGCTACCTCAGTATCAGCCCCTACCACTGGAAGCTCTGCTAGCCAAGCAGTTGAAATGTTGTGAGAAAAATCATTGGCCTTAAAATTATAAACATATACACCAGAGCTCTTATATAAATACCAATTTTGGGCCAAAGAAATTTTGCCCAAAAAATCCACCTTATCAGAAATCTCCAAATCGCTGGCCAATCTCTTGAGACTTTCCTTGGCTGGACCATCTCCACTTATAAGTAATTTGGCCTCAGGAAAATTTCTGATCAATACAGCTAGAGTTTTTATTGTTGCCTCTAGACCTGCATACTCCAGCAAGGGTGCTGCCGTAAAAATCTGATAATTGTTTTTGTCTATATCAAAAGGTAATTTTTGTTCGCTGTGTTCAGCAATATAATTTACAAAAACTTTTTGTTCTCTGAGTCCATAGACATCACTAATAATTTCTCCCAATGTTTTGGATGGCACTATTACAGCAGAAGCATTGCGCAAAATAAAAGCTTGTAGCTTCATAATATTGCCAAGCTTTTGCTTGGCGCTACTACGGATAAAGTCATTGTAAGATTTTGTAGTCAAGGATAAGTTGATAGCTCTTTTCCAAGCTTCATCTTCGGAAAAATTTATAATCACATTTTTGCCCGACAATATCTTTACTATTATGGCTGGCAAGCCAACTGCAACAGAATTTTGTACATAAATAATGTCTGCTTTTCTAGATAAAGAGAAAAGCTTGATAGTATATTTTATCAATCTCAACCACAGTGGTTGTTTTTTGCTAATAGTGTGTATTTGAAAACCTGAGCTTTCCTCTACTTCATTGGCATAAGCCAAAACTTTGACCTGGTGTTTTTCGGCCAAAAAAGAAGCTATGTCTTGACTATAAGTAGACAAATTTTCTATTTCCGGTGGATATAAAGCTGTAGCGACAACTATTTTCATATGTAGTTTATTTTGCCCCAAATAATAGCTCTAGTCAAACCAAATAATAGCTAATATTAGACTATTTGGAAAAATATCCAATTATATAGCTGGTTGTATTCATGTTTCCGCCCAATATTTCACCTGAGTTACTATTGTAGACAAGCTCAAAACCACTACTATCCAGCAAGTCCATCGTCTCAAGTAGGGTAATCAAACTTGGCGGTGAATCCAAATAGTCGCTATTGAAATTAGATATCAAATTATAATCTTTGTCATAAATGGCCTGCAAAGTAATTTTATCATTTTGCCTGGCAGTCTCTATATTAAGATAATGAGAAAAATCCAAAGATGAAAGTAAGACTGTTTTGTCGTCTTCCAAATACACTGCTAATTTTTCTGCCAGCTCCCTGGACATAACTTGATCGTGTCTGGAGGTCAAAATAATAGGCACCACAGTAGCTTCAGGAAAATAATTTTTTACAAAAGGCATAATAACCTTAATAGAATGCTCTGGCAAAAAATTATCTTTGTCATAAACTACTTGCCAACTCTCTACTAAAGGGCTTAAAATTTCTTCATTTTGATATATGATGCCAAAATCTGTTTGCCAGTATACCTCAGCTGAGACAGCTGGCCAAGCAGCAAAATCTCTATGGTTGGGTCCTAAGATTATAAAAGTATCTACATCTTGATTTTCAGACAAACTATAAAAAAAGTTGGCCAAATAATCACTAGCTACTTCATGATGGGGCACGATAGCTCCTCTTATATCTTTTTTGATATCAAACTTATCTACTTGTTCCAGAGAGGCATAAAATAAATTGTAATCAGATTCTACTAAAACAGCCTGGTATTCTTTTACTACCTTTTCCTTATCAAAGGGCTGTACACTATCTTCATTTTTTTGATAAAACAAAATTACACCAGCGATAATAACTATCGCTGATGCAATTATTATAAACTTAAAGTTTATTTTGTTCATGGACGATCAATAATAACTTGACTACTATCAGAATAATCAAAAATTGAACTGTCTTTATAATTTTGTATTAAGATTGGCTCAGATGTATAGGTACCTGGATTGACTACTCTAGCATAATATCTGAAATAATCACTACAATTGCTTGTCCATCTATTGTTGACTATAAACTTTACCCTCTGGCCATCAATATTATAAGGATAACGAAGGCATGAATCATAACGATTGGTTCTTCCTCTATAATAGTATCCTGTTATTGGTGACATACCACTAGGAACTAAGTCGGTAATCTGATAAGAGCCCTCTACCGCGTCATTGGCAATGCCAGGATAAATCCTAATTTCTACCAAATCATTTTCCTTGAAGTTGTTGGTCTTTTCACCGTCTACATAATACTCCTTACGAAGATTCAAATAATCACTCCCTCCTGCTGGCAAAGATACCATAGGCACTTCATAAGAAGTGACTAAACCAACTCTACCCTCAATATCAGAAAACTCAATATTTTGTAAATCCTCTGGGCTAACTGAAATTCTATAGGTAGCACCACGAGACAGTGTTTTTTCTATTTCTTGACCAGCGACTTTTACCTTAAACTTCACTTCTCCTGGGTTCAAGTTTGGTAATAGTCCAGAAACATAACTCAATTTTTCCAAATTAAGCAATATATCTTTGCTACGATGATCTTGAACATATTGCCACAATGATTCATGATATTTATCATTGACAGCTGCAGATAGTATTGCTGCCAAAGAAGTGTGCTCCAAATAACTATCCTCGTCTTCGCCAACTTTCAATCTAGTATACATATCGCCCATTTCTTCAGCATTTTGTCCCATAACCTCAAAATAAAGCTGTCGTGCCAATTCAATATCGCCAAGTCTGTAAGCACCTAGACCAACATAAAGTTTTTCTTTTGGCGTCAAAGTATCCAATTTGGCAAAAGCCTGAAGAGGTAAGAGTATTGGCTCATTTAAACTGGCTAGACCAAACAAAGACAGAGCCACCTGTTCTTGATTGGAATTTTCAGAATTGTATATTCCATAAAAATAATTGGCCAAATTTATTTTATCAAATTCATCAGCTGCTACATAAGCCAAGCGAGCACTCAATTCAAATTCTGAACCACTATAAGGCAAAAGAGCTATGCCGCCATCATTGAGTTGATAATTACCAGATTCAAATTTTGAATTATAGTATGGGGTTTCATCAAAATACTCTTCTAGCATGTCCCTAGCCAAGACGCGTGACAATTCTTGATCTACTCTATCACCGTATGTCCATGACAACCATCTAAGGTCACGGTAGAGCATACCCTGATTCCTGTCGCTAAATGTCAAGTTGGTTCTATACTGCTCACTACCCTGAGGCTGAAGACCTTTTTCTAGTGTATAAAAATTTTGAATACTTTCTCTTAATCTTGATTCTACTACTTCAATAGGTTTTATGACTGTGTCTTTATAATCAGCAAATTCTACAGTTGAATTTATTTTGTGTTGTCCCAAACTAAGGGTTGGTAGGTCAATATAATTTGCTTGAAAGGCTTTGCCACTCATATTGTCCTGGGAAAAATCAAGACTTTCAGCTGACAAAGAAAACTCTACATTGTCTCCTGAACTAAGAGCTTTGCCATAAGCTCTGAGCTTTACTATGGGATCATCTGAGGCCAAATATTCTTTGGCAAAACTGGGCTCTACAAATACTGGCAAAGACACATTGATGTTAGTTGTATTTGAACCAGCATACAAACTATTGTTTAGAGCCTGACTAGTAATACGCCAAGAAGTGATGTTGTCCGGCAAAGTAAAGCTAGTACTGGCCTGCCCACTTGAATTGGTCACCAAAGAGGTAAACAAAGCATTATCAACAAACTCTTCACGAGGACCACCTTTTTGGTTGTGTACATATATGCCATCGGCAATATAGGTATTGTATGGTTCGACGCTTAGATTATAAACTTTGACCGTATCCATAACCACCTCAATGCTTTCAATCAAAACCCCTTCTCCTTTTTCGTTGAGCAAATAATCACCTATCTGAGCCTCACCTATCATCTGCCAAGCACCATTTACAAATACTCTATGCTCTGGGGTTACCTTGAGGTATCCATTGATGACCAAATAGCCATCCACTGTATGAGAAATTGTGTCCACTACATTGGCTGAGGTTAATTGATGATTTTTTTCATCAGAAAAGGTAAGCACTTCATCGCCAATTTGTACATCTTCTATATTTTTTTGGCTGCCATCGGCCATCTTTATCTTGGTACCAGCCAAGAAGCAGCCACCGCCTTCAGCCATAGAATCGGCTCCAAGAGCCTCGGCTGATTTATGTGAACTATATTGAGTCAGCTCACCTGAACTCAAGCGCACATTGTAAATACTATTTAGAGTATCTACACTCTCCTGTCTGAGCTGATAATAAGCTTCGTCAACTAGATTGATATTTACACTAGACTGAACAGGCTGACCATTTTGATCAGTCACTTTGACAGAAATATTTACATCCTCACCAGGCACATAATCCGTCTTGTCCGTTTGAATATCAATATTCAAACGTTTGCTCTCAGCATCAAAGGCAACTAGGCTACTACCACCTCCACTAAAGCCATAAAAATATCTATAGTTGGAGCTAACATGATAAGTTATACCATTGAACCAAACACCTTTGGAATAAATATTTGGTATGTGATCTGCCTTGAAGTTGAAGGTATATTCTGGGCTATTACTGGTTTGATATTCCATCAAACCATTTTGCAAATTGTAATAGAGATAATTTCTTTGATCTTCTTCTGGCAAAAGTACTTCATTGTTCAAAAATTCAAACTCTACTTTTTCACCAACAGCAAAATTATAATCAGAAGTATCTTTTAGTACCAAACGGTAGCTGTCGTAACTACTAGTGCGGGCATAACGTGAATAAAGATAAGCTCTTTTCACGTCGTGCCTACCCTGTCCATCGTCTACGGAAACATTTACGTAATAACTTTTATCCTTGTCTACTGTAAGATTGTAAACATGCTCACCATTCTGATCTGTAGTACCTGAATACTCACCAAATGGAGTCTCAATCCTGTTATACTTATAAGTTTTTCTAACTATCTTATTGATAAAATCATAATACTCGCCTGTTTCTTCTTTTTCATAAGTAACCTCTGTAATTTTTGCTTGAAGACTTTTGTTAGCTGACGGTCCTGCCTGAGGATTAAATTCTCCATCTATATTTATCTTGTCCAAGTCTATATCATTTACTGATGTAGTTATAGTGGCCTGACTACTGTCTTTTTCTTTGTTGAATCTTACATTAGCCATCACATGAGGACCATAGACCCTAGTGCTAGCATAAGCTGTGATTTCTCCTTCTTCGCCTTTGACAGGAGATACGTTTATTCCCTTTGAAGTGACCGAATTACAATAGCCACTACTTATAGAACAATCCGTATATGAAGTAGGCAACACTACTTGAGCTCTACCCAACTGATCAGTAATAATTTTCGTGTCAGTGTTATATTTTAATTCCAGATCAGCTACTGGAGTACCTTCAAAAAATGTACTTTCTATATCCATTACCACATCTTCGCCAGCAAATACTGCCCGTTTTTGTGGAGTCACCTCTATCTGGTAAGCTGGCTTGGTATATGTCTGAATACTAATGTATTTGCTATAAACAATTTCATCATCTACCAAAAGCTGTAGGCTATAACCACCAGGAGTAAGGTTGTCTATTTTTAAATTTCCTATAGCAGTATTATTGGCATCAAGATCAAGTTCTTGTTCAACTATAGGGATTGGTTCATTATAATAATTGTAATAACGACTATTGGTCAAACGTATTTTGGCCTTACCACTAATTCTCTGACTATTTCTGGGTTTTATAAAAGTCCAAAAATTGATCATATCAGTTGGCTGATACATGGTTCTATCGGTATAGAAGTGATGCCAATAAAAATCTGTATTACTACTTGAACTGAGATAACCTTGATACAACCAAAATGGTACTACCATTATAGAATCAGCAGATTGAATTTTTAAAAATCTATTTTTTCTAGCTTTTTCCTGATTATCATCATTGATGGCAAATGCCTGACGACTATCAAAAGTAGCTACACCTTGATCATTTGTCTTAGCCTGAACATTTGTGCCAGCTACTTGTACTGTAGCGTCATTTACGGGCCCACCTGTATCTAGGCTATTTACCCAGACTAGGGTGTCTGTGTTTGTAATACTAGAAAAAGCAGCTACATTGCTAACCTGGATATAAGCCTGACTGTTTCTGCCTTGGTATTCTGTTTCTACCAAATAAAATCCCTTGGGCAAGGTATCTGGCAAAACCAAGTACTTGGCTCTATCATATTCTGATAAAGAAAGATTATAGTTTCCTATTTCCTGTAAGTTTGATTTATCAACCTGGTTGGCACTTCTAGAATAACTAGCCCAATAAGGATAATCATTTGTCTTTTCCAGTGCTGTCAAAAAATTATCAACACTTTTGAAGGCATATACTCTGACTGGAAACTCTGTTTGGTCTACATTGTAAGTCCTCACGGAAAGAGCTGGCTCCATGGTGTCAGGAAATTCATTGAATTCTACGTTAAAGCCAAAACTTGAACTAGGCGTATGCTCTCTTTGTTCGTTGGTAGGACTGGTTTCAAAAGAAAAAGAATAGTCTTCTGATAAGGCTGTTGTGCTCTGATCAACTCCTACTCCTTTTTTCATGGTGATTTTATAAATCATTCCTGGATCCAATTTTTCTGGTACAAAAACCAGTGTTCTTTTGTGAAGTTCAAAGCGTCCGTTTACCTTTGGCTCAATGCTAAAATTCTCTTCATAGTTTACGACGTTTTCGTGACTAAAATTGAGCTCAATACCGGTGTTGGTAGGAACATTAGTAGCCTTGTCACGAGGCAAAGTACCATAAACCTTGAATTCATCCTTGACTTGAAAGGCCCAAGAATAATCTCTTTTTTGTTCAAGGCCATCTTCATCAATATACTTTGAATCAATAGCTAGACGATAAACTTTTCTGGTTTCCAAGGGGTTTTTGGGAATTACATTGAAATTGTGCTCATCAATTTGGGTAATTTCATAATCAACTTCTGGATAAAATCTGACATTATCAGCCAAAGAATCAAGGCTAGAAATCGCATCTTTACTCTTGATCATAAAGGTAGTACCGCTATCTATGCCTGTACTATCAATTGAGGCTGCTTCTACTTCAAAATTGTCCTGTGCGTAAGCCGTGTTGATGACCAGCTTGGAAAAATTGTCTGGTGTATCAGGTACCAAATTTTTACCAAAGCCAAAATAAAAATAACCCAGTAATACAGCAGCTATTAGAAAAACCGCTATTATGGGTGTCCAAACTTTTGCTTTAAACATAACTTATTGTTTTAGTGATTTTATTTTTATATATAAGACGCCTATATTATAACATTTTTTGGCCAAATAAAAAACAAGAGCCTTGCTCTATGACTCTTGAAAAAATCCCATGCTTTTATTATATACAACGACAATAAAAACAAAAAGTAACAACTCTAAACCATATAATCTCCAAATGGCAGTTCTAGTTCTTTCAAATCATCAAATTCTTTGATGTCTTTGTTCCAATCTTCGCCAAAATTACGCAAAGCAGAGTCTTCATTTACTACCCACATTAATTCTCTATTTGGCGCTACATAATATACTCTAGGAGAAGATTTTTCCTTTATAAGCCAGCCTGTTTTGATAGTTTCGTCGTCATCATCGCTAGCTATAATACCAGCTTCATTTACAAAAGTTCTAGTAATAACCCCAAAAAATCCTGCCGCTGGGCTGATATCATTGGCCCTTTGAAATCTAGCTAGGGCTTCTTGGGTAGCTGGACCAAAATAATCACTTTCATTTCCTGGTGAGCCTACTCCTGAGGAAGATACATAAAAACCATTTTGATTGAGATATTCTTGCAAGGCGCGTACATCATCGCCTTCATTGCCCAGCTCCAAATCACGCATAAAGTGATAATCTGCTTTCAAATCATCTCCATCTGTGTTTTCTGTAGCTACTGGCTGACCAATGGCTGCCATTAAGCTTGGATAAGAATTTATTGATTCTCTATCAGGTGTCCACATTTCAAAATGTAAATGATGAGCCGTATATTCAGCATTACCACTATCGCCAGCAAAAGCTACCACCTGTCCAGCTGTCACTCTAGTGCCCCTGACAATATTTTTGGGGAAAGCATAGGCGCGAATTTCTTTGCCGTCGTCTGTGCCAGGAGTATCATTGTTTATATGTAAATACCTATATGAATATCCATCTTCGTCTTCTATGTACAGAGCCAAGCCCCAGCCTTTATCCTCGTCTACCAAATAAGTCACCCTACCATCAACTGCCGCTACCAAAGGAGTCATTTGATCAACCATAATATCTGTACCTTCGTGGCTACGACCGCCAGAACGAGCTGCTCCGTAAGTATCAGAAAAATTATAACCCCAGCCTTCCTGAATAGGAAAAACAATGTCGCGCACTTCTTCAGCGCTGACACTAAAAGGGCTAAATAATAATGTATATATGATAAGAGGCAGTAAAAATGCCTTTATTTTCTTCATGAATTTATAACTTATTTCGTCCCTTTATGATTGTTTTTACAATCATACCAAAAGATAAATTATTGGGGTTTAGTACACTGGTTGAATTATAATCTTTGATAAAATATTTAGACAAAACACTTGCCACAGTAGCTAATACTATACCCAATATAGAATATATACTGGAAAATTTTTCAAAAAATTGTGGTTGAAGCTCCAGGCTATCCAAAATAAAAGTAATGCCAATAACTATAGCTGAAAAAATAATATCTCCAAGCTGGCTACCTTTTTTAAAAAAGGCAAAATTTAAAATTCCATAAAATATAAAACCAAAAACAAAAGGATTTATTTTAAAAAGCAGAGACGCATATTCAGTGCCTGCAAACAAAACATTCGCCAAGGCCGCCAAAAGAAAAATAAAAAATAATAACAATAAGCTTACATTAGTTTCGCGATACAATAACTTTCCAGATTTTTTTACTTTCTTTTGTATCACAAAAAAGTAAAAAGCTACTAAAACTATAAACAAAATTATTATAAATTTAATTATATCCATTTTATTTTATAAAATACATCAAACTTATCCCATATAATCTCTATTATAATCAACCTGCTCTCCTGATTCTAATGTAAACAAAAATCTTTCCAGCAAGGCTTTGTTGTGTGGTTCCTGAATTTGGCCAATGGCCAATTTCAAAGATTCTCTATCCTGCTCTAAGTATGCTTGAGTCCCCTTTATGTACTCCAAAAAATCTCTATCATCCAAATCCTCTACAAGGGTAGCCGCTTGCGCCAAAAATTCTCTACCTGCCTCAAAATCACCCTCCAACAACTTGGCTTGAGCAGCATGAAAAACCTCTAAGTATTTTGGCTCTTTCATTTCAAATGATTCGTTCATGTTTTTATTATAACAAAAAAACGGCTACTAAGGCGAATTTTTAATCTTTTAAATATTTCTTATTCTTGAGTTCTTCGGGCAAATATTCTTGATCTTCTTGATAATCATGGTCTGGACTATATTTGTAGCCCTTGCCATAATCAAGCTCTTTCATCAATTTTGTCGGAGCATTGCGGATGTGAAGTGGCACTGGCAAATTGCCCAATTCTTTTACATCGCGAGCTGCTTTGCCGTAAGCTACATAAAGATCATTTGATTTTTTGCACTTGGCCATGTAGACAACTGCCTGGGCCAAAATCACATTGCACTCTGGCATACCAATAAAAGAGCAAGCTTGATAAGCAGAAACTGCCTGCTCCAGAGCTCGAGAATTAGCTAGACCAATGTCTTCAGAAGCAAAGCGTACCAAACGACGAGCTACATAAAGTGGATCTTCACCTGCCTCAAGCATCCGAGCTAGCCAATACAAGGCTGCGTCAGGATCAGAGCCACGCATTGATTTGTGAAGAGCTGAAATAATATTGTAATGCTCTTCGCCGTCTTTGTCATAGAGAAGATGTGATTTTTGAAAAGCCTCTTTGACTACTTCAGTGGTTATTTTTTTGCTAATAGAGCTAGCATATTCCAAAACATTGAGAGCTGACCTGGCATCACCATTGCTGAAATCTGCAATAAGATTTTTGACTTTATCAGTTATTTTTAACTTCAAATTACACAGGCCCTTTTCTGTGTCTTTGAGAGCATTGTCTATAATATTTTTGATATGATCTTTTTCTAGTCTATCAAGCACAAATACCCTACAACGAGAAAGCAAGGCACCACGCACTTCAAAGCTAGGATTTTCTGTAGTAGCGCCAATAAGAATTATGGTGCCTTTTTCTACATGGGGCAGCAAGGCATCTTGCTGAGCCTTGTTCCAACGATGTATCTCATCAATAAACAAAATTGTCTGCTGACCTAGCCGGTTGTTTTGCTCAGCCCGAGTAATGGTTTGTCTGAGCTCGGCTACACCGCTGGTAACTGCCGACATTTGGACAAAATCCGAATTGGTCTGACTAGCTACTATGTGTGCCAAAGTAGTCTTACCAGAGCCAGGTGGCCCCCAAAATATCATTGGCGGTATTTGATCGCTTTCTATGGCTTGACGCAGCATCTTACCTGAACCAACTATCTTTTCCTGACCAAAAAAGGCGTCCAAACTACTGGGTCTCATGCGATCTGCTAGTGGTGAACTATGTTTGCTTACCATAAAACAATCTTAGCAAGTCAATATAAAAAATACAAACAATAAAAAAAACACCTACCGCTTATCAACAATAAACGATAGGTAATATCAATCTATTCCGTGAGGATGCCACTCAGCTCCCTCCATCTGACCTTGGCTTGTTCCAGAACACTGACGTCTCCCTGTAGAGCTGTAATGCTCCGCGAGATGATGTCGCCGATCCCCATAATCATTTCATTGGCAACACGGGGCGCCGATTCTCCCAGAACTTCACGAAAATCCTTCACCAAGAGACGACGAGCAACGAGTCGCGTGACTCGATAGGCCTTGCGGCGAGGAATCTTTTCGTAGTGACTGGTCACTAGAACTAGGTTGTCGTAACCATACTCACCCTTGGGCAAACGCATCAATATTAGAAAAGTCTGCGAACCACGGACGAGAGTTATACGACCCCACTCTTTGGGCTTGTCGTGGCTGTAACCGGAAAATTCTTGGCCGGTCTCATCTTCGCGCCAGACCATGTCTTGCGCGATGACACCTCGATGCAACACTTGCGTCTGCGTATCCATGGTGAAGGAAACGCCCTCGAATCCTTCGGCCACAAACTTGGTGTCGTCATCCGTATTTACTGGTTCATCACCTCCTGACGAAACACTTTGTCTCAGCGGCTTAAAGCCTCTGAGGTTGCGAATGTACAGGTCCAACAATATCTTTTTCAAGATATCGTCGAACTCATCGGGCCGTAACTTGCCCAAGCTGACGCAATATCCGCTCAGCATTTGAGCCAGTCGACGGCGTTCCACAGATGCACCTTCAGGTGCCCTAGCCAAATCCGAAGTCATGGCCATTCCTCCTTGTGGAGTTGAAGAGAAAGTAAACGCAAGTCCGAAGTCTTGCGTAAATATATCTTAAAATAATAGCTAAAAAAAGACAAGTAAAACAAAAAGACGCCCGTTAAGGCGAATTTTTGATATACTAATTTAATTTATTTTTTCTTCCGACCATAAACTCTAGGGGCTTTGTATGAAAACCAGTCATCTTTGGTGATTTCGTAAAAATAATCAGCTCCATCAATCAATACTTTGGCTGCTGTTTTTTTGACAGCTGCAATTTCTACTCTTACCCCTTCTCCCTTGAGATGTTCTACCAAGTCTACATAATCTGAATCTCCTGACATTATGATAATAGTATCTACCTTGGAAGCCAGTTGGGTAGCTTTGATGGTCAAAGGTATATCAGCTGACTTGTGACAAGCTATAACTGAACCATAATAATTTTCATGCAATCTCTCGGCAAACTTTGATGAAATGGATATGCCCTCTCTAAAATACAACAGTCTATTCAAGCCCCTACCATTTAACAACTTGGGAATGACCTTGTCAAAATCAATCATTGTATTTTTATTTTTGGAAAGCTCATGTATGCTTCTTTCGATGTTGTTTCCATCACATAGCACAGCCACAGACTGGTTGATACTATAATCATTTGTTGAATTTTGCATCTGTTGGTTATTTTTCATAAAAAATAATTAATCTTTTTTTGTGTCTTTTATTTGTTCGATTTTGTCTTCTTTGTCTAGATTGAATAAAGTATAAAAAGCCAAGCCCAATGGAATTGCACCATATAAAAATAAAATTAGTATACCGAAATTGAAACCTTCTTCAGAAAAATTACTACTAGCTATCTTCAGAACTCCAATACCAAAAATTATCAAGACAATGGATCCAAATATTCCTAATTTATTTTTCATCTTTATTATTTCAATTTAACAGCTGTGCCATAGGCAAGCATTTCGGCCGAACCTTGCACTACCATTGAAGTCATAAACTTAACACCAATAATAGCATCAGCCTCCATATCAATGGCCTGGTTTATCATTCTATTTATAGCTTCTTCGCGAGACTGGCTGATCATTTCTGTATATGTTTTTATTTCGCCGCCAACTATACTCTTGAGCCCAGCTCCAATGTCTCTGCCTAAATTTCTAGATCTAACTGTGTTACCTCTTACTATACCTAATATTTGAGACACTTCTTTATCAGGTACTTCATTTGTTGTTGAAATTATCATATTTTTATTGGTTAATTGTCTTTCATATTATACCACCTCACATCAAAAAGTTCCATTTATCGCTTTTAGAAGTAGTGACAAATTTTTAAACCAAAAAAACGCCAGTAAAGGTACGTTTTATTTTATTAATTTTAATTTTTTCTTCTTTTTTAATCTCTTGGAATCTTTGGATACTAAAATATACAAGACAATTGCAATCATCCCCGAGGCAGCCAAAAGTATATAATCATAATATTGTCTACCAATACCCATAATAACAAAAACAAAGTTTAATAAAATCGCAAATGATAAAATTATATAAAAAATATAATGAAAATTTTCAATTTGCTCTTCATGCTCCTTTTTCTTTATTGACTTATTTTCCTTGATCATATTTTAAGTATACAAAAAAACACCCTTTACGGCGAATTTTCTGGAGCGGGTAGGGGGAATCGAACCCCCGTCTCTAGCTTGGAAGGCTAGCATAATAAGCCACTATACTATACCCGCTGATTTTAAATTTTAATGGTCGGGGTGAGAGGACTCGAACCTCCGACCTCATCGTCCCAAACGACGCGCGCTAGCCAACTGCGCCACACCCCGAAATATAAATAAAAAATATGCAAATTTGGTGCCACGGGGAGGAATTGAACCACCGACACAAGGATTTTCAGTCCTCTGCTCTACCACTGAGCTACCGTGGCATATAAAAATATATTCTATTAAAGCGCTTAAACTGGTGGGCATGGGAGGACTTGAACCTCCGACCCCTACATTATCAGTGTAGTGCTCTAACCAGCTGAGCTACATGCCCCAGCAGTTTAAGCGCTCTATATTTTAAATTACTTTGGCATGGTCCCGCTTAGCGGGACGACCCCTACATTATCAGTGTAGTGCTCTAACCAGCTGAGCTACATGCCCTAAAATGTAAATATAAATAACACGAAAGATAATACCAGAAAAATCAAGTTTTGGCAAGGGTTCATTTTTATAAAAAAACCTCGCGTGAGCGAGGATTTTTTGACAACTTAGAAGTGAAAGCTTCTAGTCAACGTCAGCGAATGCTGACTCGACATAGAGTAAATTAATGTGAGAATTAACTTACAAATTATACTCCTTAGAAAGGAGGTGATCCATCCACAGCTTCCGCTACGGATGCCTTGTTACGACTTCACCCCTATCACCGATCTCACCTTCGTCCAACTAATGTCAGCCTTCGGGTGCTATCGACTCTCTTGGTGTGACGGGCGGTGTGTACAAAGCCCGAGAACGTATTCAACGCCACGTAGCTGATTGGCGTTTACTAGCGATTCCAACTTCATGAGGTCGAGTTGCAGACCTCAATCCGAACTGAGACTGGCTTTGATGGGATTGGCTTCACCTTGCGGTTTTGCGACCCATTGTACCAGCCATTGTAGCACGTGTGTGGCCCCAGACGTAAGAGCCATGCTGATTTGACGTCATCCCCACCTTCCTCCCCGTTAAACCGGGGCAGTCTCCCGTGATCATTTAACACAGGATAGGGGTTGCGCTCGTTAAGGGACTTAACCCAACATCTCACGACACGAGCTGACGACAACCATGCAGCACCTGTATAGCACTCTCGAAGAAGCTCTAGTTTCCTAGAGTTTGCAGCTATATGTCAAGTCTGGGTAAGGTTTCTCGCTTATCGTCGAATTAAACCACATGCTCCACCGCTTGTGCGGGCTCCCGTCAATTCCTTTGAGTTTTAGCCTTGCGGCCGTACTTCCCAGGCGGGTCACTTAAGGCGTTAGCTTAGTTAAACAGCACTGATAGGGTCGATACTACCAATGCTTAGTGACCATCGTTTACGGCGTGGACTACTGGGGTATCTAATCCCATTCGCTACCCACGCTTTCGTCCCTCAACGTCAGAACCGTTCTAGCAAGCTGCCTTCGCTTTTGGTATTCCTGCTGATATCAACGCATTTTACTACTACACCAGCAATTCTACTTGCCTCTCCCGGTCTCTAGTTTGAAAGTTTTCTTGGCAGTCTTGAAGTTAAGCCTCAAGATTTGACCAAGAACTTTTCAAACCGTCTACGGACCCTTTACGCCCAATAAATCCGGGTAACGCTTGCCACCTTCGTATTACCGCTGCTGCTGGCACGAAGTTAGCAGTGACTTATTCATCAGGTACCGTCACGAATTCGTCCCTGATAAAAGGTTTTTACACTCCGAAAAGCTTCATCAACCACGCGGCATTGCTCCTTCAGGCTTTCGCCCATTGAGGAAGATTCTTGACTGCAGCCTCCCGTAGGAGTCTGGGCAGTGTCTCAGTCCCAGTGAGACGGGTCATGCTCTCACACCCGCTATACGTCATAGCCTTGGTGAGCTTTTACCTCACCAACAAGCTGATGTACCGTAGGCTCCTCTCCATCCGATAAATCTTTACATGGGAATGACTTATGTCCCCCCATGCCTATCGGGTATTATTCCAGATTTCTCCGGGTTATGCCCGAGATAGAGGTAGATTACCAACGTGTTACTCTCCCGTTTGCCATGCCTGTAAACAGACATTCGACTTGCATGCCTTAAACATGCCGCCAGCGTTCACCCTGAGCCAGGATCAAACTCTCAGTAAAAACTTAGTAAAAACTAAGTAAATATGAGTTTGAGTCTAATGACTCAATAAACTTAAAAAATTGAAATTGACTAAAAGCTTGTCACTTCCAAATTGTCAAAATTGAACATGTTTCAATTGTCAAGATACTACATTTTTCTTTTAAATATCAAGAAAAAACAGCAAGGTCCGAAAACTCAGACACTACTGTCTTTTCTCTATTTGCAACTCTAGTTGTTTTCAATCAGCTACGAAAGGTTTTCCCTTAAAATTAATGCTCCCGTATTGTAGAGCAAAAGAGATTTTTTGTCAAGTATTATCAGAACAAATAAAAAAAGGGGATGCCTTGTGACAGGACTTACTCCCCCTATAGCTTGCGGACCTTGTCAGGTCCTTGAAATGAACTATTGACGCTGGATGTAGTGACTCCGATCGGGATGATCGAGATCGATCACCATGGCGTCTCCAGCCTTGTCGGCCGGCATAGTGGTGTTGGCCCAGATCAGCTGCCACTTGTCCCAGCCATCACATCTTGCGGCCGACTTGGACGACTTGTCGTCGCCCAGCCAGTACATGTTCAGGCTGACCTCGCCCTCCTGGAGGTTGAGGCTACCGACCTCGTAGTAGACGGTCTTGCGACCCCACGAAGACGGCTTGATCAAATGCCAGGTGTAACGATGCTCGTCGGAACGGAGCACCTCGACCAGCACCTCGCTGGACGTCCCCGAAGGAACCGCGTCCCACTCGATCTGCAGGTAGCCGTTGCGATACTCACCGCTGACCTCGACCGTGGCCGTGGTGCTAGCAAAGTCATCACTGGGACCAACCTGCAAATTGGGACACACGCTCCAGATGAGAGTGTTGTCGTCCGGCTGCTCCAGCACGGTGATGACGATCTCGTCGTCAGCCGTATTGCCGATGCCGTCGGTCACCTCGCAGATGAAGGTGTGACTCCCTGCCATCAAATCACCGATGATCGGGAAACGCTCCGTCGAAAAGACGTGATCGGCCGTCGGCCAATACCAGATGTACTGATAGTTGCCGTCACCCCCGGAAGGATGAGCTTCGAGAGTAGCCGTAACCGGCTCGACCAGTCCCTGCGGACCGCCGGTGACATCGACAGACAAACTGTCAGGAGCGTCCATCGGCGTGATGGTCACTCTGACAGTGTCCGCTGCCAGGAAGTTGCCCCAGTTGTACACCCGAGCCTCCACGTACTCAAAACCGAGACGCTGGAAGTTGTGGGTGATGTCATCGCCTCGCCCGATCTCGACGTCGTTGCCGACAACATACCACTCCACCAGATCGTAATCTCCCCCACGCACATCAGCGTGGAAGGAAATGTCCTCACCCTGCTGAGCCTGGTGAGGACTGGCCGTCACGTCGACGGTCAGCGGAGGAATGTAGATGTCGGGCTCGACACCGAAGATGGACAAACCGATCTCACTGGACATGCCGGTGGCATCAGTCACCTTGACCATGGCGATCTTCTCGCCCAAGAAGTTGACCTGGTAAAGGTGTGTGGGCTCGAAGGAGACCAGCTGACCATCCACTCGGATCTCGAAATCGAAGGGCGCTTGCCCGCCGTAGACCTGAGTNGGAAGAGCCGCTGATGCGGGTCAATTTCCAGTGCTCTTGCCCATCTCCACTGTCTGAGGCACAGCAATGAAATTGACCCGCATCAGCGGCTCTTCCTCGGGCAAATGTCCGTAGATACTGACACCGTCCTGGACCATGGTCCCGTTGGCGTCGGTCACCTGGAAGATCACCTCATGGTTTCCTTCCTCGGTAATCCACACCGGAGCGTTGTCGGTCTCGTACAAAGACACGCCGTCAACGAAGACCTCGTAGCTGTAGGGTTCTGCTCCACCACGAGCAATCGCCAGTACCGAAGCCTCGAAAGGCACGATGCCAGAAAAATTGGCCGTGTAGACAGTCACCTCCAGCGGAAGGTCAGGCGGCGCCTGCAAAGCAGACACCATCACGCTAGCCGTCTGGACAGAGTCCGTCTCGGCGTCCCGGACCTTGAGAGTGACCTCGTAATCCCGGACCTCATCGAAACGCAATGTCTGGATCGGATCGTGACCCAGGAACTGATCGTCCTGGTACAACTCGTAGCTATACACGCCGCTGCCGCCAGTAACCATGGGAATGGTCGTAGCCGCAAAAGGCGCGTAGTCACGATCGTTGGTCACACCGAAGTGCAGCTGCAGACCGCTCAAAACCTCCTCGTCCTGGATGATCGGATCGGTGGGGGCCTCACTGCAAGAGGCCAAGAACACCATGGAGAAGATAGTCGCCAAGGCGACCATCAGATAAACCGTCCTCTTCATGGAAGGCCTCCTAGAAGTTGAGGGTGTGAATCTTCACGCCCAGGTTGAGGGTCAGTTCGCCGCGCCGAGACTGGCGCTGGCGATCGAAGTACTGCAGACCACCAGTCAGGTAGACGGTCATATCCTGGTTGCGGAACATCAGTCCCACAGTCGGACCATAGCCCTCCTGGAGATAACCGCCGTTGACGGTCAGATTGCGACTGGCGTAGATCAGTCGTGCCACCGGCCCGAAACGGTTGTTGCCGGGCAGATGAGCCAGAGACAAGGCACCGAAACGCTGATCTTCGTCGTTCTGGGGCAGGTAGCCACCAGTACCGACGAGCAACCAATCGCCACAGTCGAGTTCCAGATCACCAGTAATGACCGTCACTGGACGACCATCGCCGACGAAAGTCGACTCGACGCCGAAGCGCAGATGTCGATTGCCCTTGAGGCCGTAGACCTTCTGCTCGACGAGCAAAGTGTCATTGGCCGCGTCGACGACCATCAACTCGATCTTGTGCTCACCGACCGAATCCACGGTATAGGTGGTGTCAGTCGTAGTCTTGGAGATAAGCCGTTGATCGAATTTGATCTCGGTCCGATAGGGAGGCGTGCCTCCCCGAACCGTAAACTTGATCCGCGGTGCGAAGGGTACCGGCAGTGCCAGCGGCGAGACGTCGTTGTCGACAGATAGGACCTTGGCAGAAGTGCCGTAGCCCGGAGCGCCGATGACAGCCGTGGGATTCTCGCCGTACTTGACGCCGTAGATCTTGAAGTAGCAGGTCTTGTCGCGGACGAAGCGCAGGTTAATCTGAGCTTCGAGCTTGAGACCGGCCAGAGTCAGGATCTGATCCGCCGCCGTGTGACGCCCACCTTGCGACAGGCTGTCGTAGTTGAGCTGCATCTCGTCAAAGTCGACCGGACCAAACTTGGGATCCTGCTCCAGAATCTGGAGCAAAGCCCACTTGCTGTCGTCGTTGGACACGACCACATTGAAGTAGGCCTGAGCCTTGTTGGCCAGATCGACCCAGTGCTTGAAGCCGTCGTTGAACTGGACGTCTTCGGGATCGATGGTGATACCGGTCTTACCCGGCTTGAGGTGGACGATCATCGTATCGCCCTTGGCCTCGACGTAGTAGTCCGCCGCCTCAGCCTGAACCACCGCGGTCAGACTCAAGCACACGAACAACGCAAAGATGAAGTTTTTCAACTTCTTCCTCCTTCTGACTGTACCCTGAGGGCACGGTTTACTCCTGATATGCTCAGGAGATGAAAACACACTCTAGCTGGAAAATTCGGTTGCTTGAACTCCTTTTCGTCTTTTCTTCCTTGTTGTCAATTTACGCCTCGTTCCGAATCATTCCGGAAATCAGAGGACAGATATTTGGACATAAAATATCTCCAGACTTCTGTTGTCTGATTTTCAATAATTTGGCTATTCACGATTGCGAACTATAGCATTTTTTATGTATTTTGTCAATTATAAAAAGACCCTTAATTTAAGGGTCTTTTTACCAAAAAATACTTATTTTCTATACTTTGTCTGTTTTTCTCGCCACTCCTTTATTTTCTGATGATTACCTGAAAGTAATACTGCTGGTACTTTCAAACCCTTAAACTCTTCTGGCCGAGTATATTGAGGAAATTCTATATTAAATTTTTTCTTTTTTTCATCATAAACAGAAAAAGATTCATCTTGCACAGACTCCTCTTTGCCTACCACTCCCGGCACCAAACGAGACACGCTATCTACCACACAAGCTGCTGCCAATTCGCCTCCAGTCAAAACAAAATTTCCCAAAGATATTTTCTCATCAATAAAATTATCTACTCTGGCATCAATAGCTTCATAGTGACCAGTTATCAAAACTAGTTTTTTGTAGCTTGCCAATTCTTTGACTTTATTCTGATCCAAAGTATTTCCTCGTGGTGACAAAAGTATTACTCGAGTAGATTTATTTTTTCTTTTATAAACTTTTTTCAAAGTCTTATAAACTGGCTCAATCTGTATTACCATACCAGGACCACCGCCATAAGGCGTGTCGTCAACTGTCTTTCTTTTGTCAGTAGCTGCCGCTCTGATGTCATGAATATTTATCTCTATCAATTTGTTTTTTTGCGCTCTGCCTAAAATAGAACTAGCAAAGTAGCTATTTAGTGAGTCTGGAAAAATTGTAAGAATATCAAATTTCATTATTTTATTTTATTTAAATCATTATTTATTATAGTTGGTTGCATGGCTACTATTTCATCTTTGTAGGAAACATCTGGAATGTTATTGAGTAAAAATATTTTCTTGCCCAAGACAAAAGCAAATCCAATTTCCAAAAATACACTACCGCCAACATAATTTTTGATACCATTTTTGTCATAGTTCAAAGCCAAAATAGCATCGGATAATTCTATTTTTTTGTGATGATTTACAATGGCATTATTTTTTATACTTCTTTCTGAGGCTGTGCCTTCTTGTTTTTCTTTTTCTATTTGACTAGCATCAATCAAGCCAGCCAATATTTTTTCAGAAGTAGCTGGCAACAATACTTCGTGCCCCAATGATTTTAATTTTTCAGCTATTTCTCCGATCTCTTTGGAAAATGCCAAGCTACTACAAATTGTTATTTTCATAGATTAAACATACTACAAAACTTTTATAAAATAAAGACCACCCTCGTTAAAAGCGAGGGTGGTCTTTTGATATCGAATATAGATATTTATAATTTTAGATCGTCAACGTCAGTTGCTTCGGCTTCAGCTCTTGGAGCGCGGCCTTCTTTTTCTGGTTCGTAGACTTTCAAATTGACATAAGAATTGTTCTTGTTGCCAATAATGCGTAGAAGTGTTCTCAAAGCGCGAGCAGTTTGACCTTGTTTACCAATGATCTTACCCATTTCTTCTGGGTTGACCTTAAGAGTCAATAGTACGCCTCTTTCGTCGATATTGCGTTCGACTACTACATCTTCTGGCTTGTCGACTAAAGATTTAACAATCGTTTCTAAAAATTCTTTGTCTTGCATTTCTTTATTGGTTAATGATTTTCTATTATTCTAAAAAGATCGAGATTTACTGTAAAAAGTATATAATTATTTTTTAAGGACGTCAACAATTTATTTGCTTTCTCCAGCGTCGCCGCTAGGCGTGTCCTTTTTTTCTTCTTTATTTTCCTCTTTAGCTTCTTCAGCTGGTTTTTCCTCTTTGGCCTCAGTTGAAGCATCTCCTTTGGCTTCTTCAGTTGGTTTTTCGGCATCAGCTGGTGTGGCCTCTTCTTTTGGAGCTTCTTTTTCGCCCTCTATTTTGGCTCTTCTTTTTTTGCTGATAGCAACTGCTTTAGCTTTTTCGCCTTCCACAACACCTTCTTTGAGAAGCAAATTGTGTAC
>PKTI01000022.1 GCA_002869235.1 Candidatus Parcubacteria bacterium | reverse complement strand
TTTTTTACGATTTCATCATAGTTCATATTGAAAGTATAACAAAAAACCGCCTGTATGGCGATAAAATGGCGGGATGGAAGGGACTCCCCGTAAACTCACTTCGTTCGTACGGGGCAGGCGAACCCTACAAAAAGAAAAATAGCTTTGTATCTGTCTGGCGGGATGGAAGGGACTCGAACCCTCGACCTCCTGCGTGACAGGCAGGCGTTCTAACCAACTGAACTACCACCCCATCAGACAGATACAAAGCTTAATTTTATAGAGTTTTTACTGCGCTGCGTCCCGTTTTACGGGATGACAGGCAGGCGTTCTAACCAACTGAACTACCACCCCGTGTGGTTTAAAACAAAACTATAATACACTATTTTTGAGATTTTGGCAAGGGCCTTAGGTAAAAAGCAAACATATATACCAAAACAGCCACTATGGCCAATATACTAATAAATTGGGGCATACGTAAACCAAGCACTATGGGCGTAATATCTATTCTAACAAATTCCATAAAAAACCTAATAACTGCATATGAAATAAAATAAATCATAGCAACTATGCCTGGTTTTAATTTTCCTTTTCTAAGAATAAAAAACAAAACCAAAAATAATGAAAAATTTAAAACTGATTCATAAAAAAATGTAGGGTGAAAGTATTCTTGTTTAAGATAAGGATATTCTCTATTGGCAAACTCTATGGGTATACCCCACTCTACTGGTTTACCAAAGAGTTCTTGGTTAAAATAATTTCCCCAACGACCAATCGCCTGACCTAGGGCCAAGCCCGGCACAATAGCATCTGCCAACTTCCAAAAACTGACTTTATGCTTTCTAGCCCATATAATCACAGTGATTAGACCAAACAAAACAGCCCCCTGAATAGACATACCTCCATTCCAAACTTGGATTACCTCGTCCAAGTTTCTCATGTAATAAGAAAAGTTAAAAAATACCACATGCCCAAAACGAGCTCCAATCAAACTAAAGATTACTGTATAAAAAGTAAAGTCTTCCAGTTGATTTTTGTCCAATATAGAATTTTTGAGTAAATATCTGGCAACCACCAAGGCAGCTGCAATAATAGCCAAAACCAAAATCAGTCCATACCAACGAACTGAGATTGGACCCAGTGAAAATATCACTGGATAAGGTATATAATTTTGCCAAAAAAATTCCATAACTATTGAACTGCTACTGCCAAAATTTGCTCCCAAGTACTAAATGGTATCTGCCCTGGTATAAGAGCTCCGTTGACCATATAACTTGGTGTGCCTGGTACATTTATTTGTTGACCTTCAGCTATATCCTGACGTATTTCATAAGCGTACTTTTTATTGTCTAGACAGGCATTAAACTGATTTTCATTCAAAGCCAAATCATTGGCCCATTCCTTGAAACTAGCTATAGAAAAGTCTTCTTGATTTTGATATAGTATGTCCCTATATTCCCAATATCTATCCTGCTCTTCTGCGCAAGCAGCAGCCAAATGAGCCTCAAAAGCATAATCATCTATACCCTCCAAAGGATAATCTTTGGCTACAAACAACACTACACTGCCGTATTTAGCCATAAATTGCCTCATATCTTCCTGAGCAGCCTTACAATGAGGGCAGGTAAATGATTCATAGGCCACAATAAATAAGGCTGGCTGATCACTGCCTATCCAAGGATCATCGTCTTTCAAAAATTCAGCCGTAATCCTCTGACTTTCTCCATATTGTTCTGGAGATATCCAAATATCAGCGCTCCTATCATAAATATAACCTTTTGCAAGATAGCGAACATTGTCTACTATAATATAACCAAAATAAGATAGAAATAAGACCAAAAATACTGCCATAACCAAAAAACCTTTGCCCCACCACCTTTTGTGCCAAGGTACAAAATAACTTTTGGCTACAGCATCGGCCAATCTTTTTTTGATATTTTTATCAATTGGCATTTTTGTTTTTTATTTTTTTAAATTTTCTATAAAATTACCCATAGTCAACAACTTTTCTTCAGAAAAAGAATCAGCCAAAAGTTGCATGCCAATAGGTAAATCATTTTTGTCTTTGCCTATAGGTAAAGTCAGACCACATACACCGGCAATATTTGCCCCAACTGTAAATACATCTGACAAATACATTTGCAAAGGGTCTTGTGATTTTTCACCAAGTTTGAAAGCGGTAGTTGGAGTAGCTGGAGTCAAGAGCACATCTACTTGAGAAAAAACTTTAGCAAAATCATGTTTTATTAATGTTCTGACACGCTGAGCTTGTTTGTAATACGCATCATAATAACCAGCAGAAAGTATATAAGTACCAAGCATTATTCTTCTTTTGGTCTCAGCACCAAAACCAATACTTCTTACTTCTTTATACCATTTATCCAAAGAAATGTCATTTTTGTCTAGACAAAGTCCTCCATAACGCAGGCCATCATAGCGAGCCAAATTGGAGCTGACTTCAGCTGGCATCAAAAGATAATAAGCTGCCAAGGCATAGTCAGTATAAGGCAAGGAAACATCCACTATTTCTACACCAGCGTCTTTAAGATTCTTTACCTTACTCTCAATTGCTTCCTTTATATCAGCGTCTGTATCATGACTAAAATATTCTTTGGGTATACCTACTCTCAATTTTTTGGCGTCACCTGTCAAAGCAGACAAATAATCTCCACTCTTGGCCTTTGAAGAACTAGAGTCATGTTTGTCAAAGCCAACCATTTCTGAAAGTAAGTAAGCTATATCTTTGACACTATTTGCCATTGGTCCTATCTGATCCAAAGAAGAAGCCATGGCCATAGAACCAAAACGAGAAACCCTACCATAACTTGGCTTGAGGCCTACTATGCCACAAAACGCGGCTGGTTGGCGTATAGAACCACCTGTATCAGTACCAAGGGCAATTGGAGCCAAATCAGCTGCTATAGCGGCTGCTGAACCCCCAGAAGAACCTCCAGGGACCCTAGTGTTGTCATGTGGATTCAAAACAGGGCCAAAATAAGAGTTTTCATTTGAAGAACCCATAGCAAATTCATCACAATTGGTTTTGCCCAATATAACTACTCCTGCTTTTTTGAGTTTTTCTATAACTGTAGCATCATAAGCAGCTGTATAATTTTCCAAAATCTTGGAACCACCAGTAGCTTTGAGGCCTTTGACTGTGATGATGTCTTTTACTGCCAGAGGCACACCTGTCAAAGGACCAACATCGCCTTATTTTATTTTTTTATCAGCCTCCTTGGCTTCTTTTATAGCATTTTCGTTTATAGAAATAAAAGAATTAGTTTTATCAACCTTGATATTGTCCAAATAAGCCTGAGTCAATTCTTCACTACTAAAATCACCTGCCGTAAAACCAGCCTTTATTTTGTCTATAGTCAAATTTTTAAAATATGGTACTGTCATAATCTAATTATCAAAAACTTTTGGCGCTGCCATATATTCACCCTCCATATTGCAAGCTTGCTTAATGACTTCTGGTTGAGATGATTCGACTTTGTCTGGTCGAGGTCCCAACTTGCTGTCCTCTGCTCCAGTCAAACTTTCTTTTATCTTTTCCAAGTCTAGTTCATTTATTTTGTCTACATATGACAAAACATCCTTCAACTGTTCTTGATAAAGGTTTATCTCTTCATCAGATAACTGCAATTTGGCCAAATCTGCCAATTTTTCTACTTCTTCTTTGCTTAATTTCATAGCCTTATTTTAGCGAAAATGTTGATATAGAGCAAATTATTTCAACAAATCCAAAAAATCTTCTTCTTTGATTATTTTTATACTTTTGTGCTCTTTAGCTCTGGCCAATTTTGATCCAGGCTTTTCACCAATTACCAAATAATCCAAGTTGGAACTAACTGATGAGACAACTTTTGCCCCTGCACTCCTAACTAAAGTCTTGGCCTGATCTCTGGACACATCCAAAGACCCCGTAAACAAAAAGGTCTTACCCGCCAATTTACTACTGGTCTTTTTGGGATATTTTATTTTTATACCTTGGTCCATCAAGTCTTCCAAAAGCTTTTTGTTTTCAACAAACCAAATAACAATTGATTTAGCTACTTCTGGACCTATGTCCATCAAGTTCTCCAATTCCTCTTTATTGCTTTCTTGTAATTTTTGTAGATTAGGATAATGATCTGCCAATAAGACAGAGGTTTCTTCTCCTACGTGTCTTATGCCCAAGGCATAAATAAAATTAGAAAAATTAATTTCCTTACTGGCTTCTATAGAGGTCAACAAATTTTTTATCTTCTTATCAGCAAAACCCTCTAAACCATCTAGGTCTCCCTCGGCCAAACGAAAAATATCTGCTGGCGTAACCACAATACCGTTGTCCATAAGCTGAGCTACTATTCTATCTCCTAGACCATCTATATTGAAGCCTTTTTTGGAAACAAAATGAATCAAAGATTCAATATTTTTGGCATAGCAATTTTTGTTGCTGCAATAATAGGCTACCTCACCCTCTTTTTTCATTACTTCACTACCGCAAGCTGGGCAAGTTTTTGCTATTTTATATTTTTTTTCTTTGCCCGTTCTCAACTTGGGCAAAACTTTGACTATATCAGGTATAATATCGCCTGCCTTTTGCACAATCACTGTATCGCCTATCCTGACATCCAATCTATCTATTTCATCTTGATTGTGTAGAGTAGCTCTAGAAACTGTGCTGCCAGCTAGAAGTACTGGCTCCAAAATAGCCACAGGAGTAAGCGCTCCGGTACGACCAACTTGAACTTCTATATCCAAAACTTTTGTAGTTACCTGCTCAGCTGGAAATTTGTAAGCAATCATCCAACGCTCTGCCTTACCGATGTGGCCCAAGGCTTTTTCCTGCACAACATCATTGACCACAATAACTGCCCCATCTGTCCAATATGGTAGCTCCTTTCTCTTGTCTACCCATTTTTTGAGATATTTATCTACTTCTGATAAATCCTTACAATGCTTATTATTTGGGTTTGTCTTAAATCCAAGTTTGGACAAGAATTCATGTGATTCTTCATGAGTTTTTTGACCCAGATCGGTGATAATCTCAAAAACAATACAATCTAGCTTTCTGCTAGCAGCAATCTTTGGATTAAGTTGACGAATAGAACCGGCCGCTACATTGCGAGGATTGGCAAAAAGTGGCAAGCCTTGTTTTTCTTGTTTTTTGTTTATTTTGGCAAAAACATCCTTAGCCATCACAACTTCACCACGCACCTCTACTATTTCCGGCAGCTTGCTACCTTTTATAGGCTCAAGTGACAAGGGTATACTCTCAATGGTTTTTAGGTTGTTGGTCACATCCTCACCTACCTTGCCATCGCCACGAGTAGCCCCACGCCAAAAAACTCCATTTTTGTAAGTCAAAACCACGGTTAGTCCATCCAATTTTAATTCACTATAATAACCTTTTATTTTTTGTCCTAGTAATCTTTCATTTCTTTCTTGCCAATCATGTATATCTTCTATCTTGAAAGCATCCACCAAAGACAAAACCTTGCTAGAATGTTGAACTTTGACAAACTTGTCCAGGGCTTTACCCCCTACTCTTTGGCTAGGAGAATCACTTCTTAAAAATTCAGGAAATTGCTCTTCCAAGTTCTCCAATTCTTTTTTTAAGGAATCCAAGGCTGCGTCAGAAATCTCTTGTTTATCCAACACATGATAAAGATGACGATGATGGTTAAGCTCGTCAATCAATTTGTTTATTCTTTTTTTGGCTTCACTTTTTGTCATAGCTACAACCCCTTGGTCAAATCTTCTTCAGAAAATAAAACGTAACTAAATATATGGGAAACTGGTGTCAAAGTTGGTACGGTGGCCTGAAGACGATAACGAGAATTGGCATATTGGCCATAAGATTCTATCAAAGCTGAAGACATAATACTCAACTCCCTATGAGAAGAATCTCTCATTCTAAAATTCAACTCTTTGACTTCGCTGTCTAGAGGTCTAAAGCTAAAACGATAATATTTGTTGGGGCTAATATCACTATAAGAAGAAAAATCACACAAATCGTTTCCAACAAAACCACAATTACATATAACTAATCTAGTTTGAGTATCTGGGTTAGAAAAATTTTGATCAAAAGAAGTCACACTAATTTCCAACTTGTCAGAAGCATGAAAAGGAAAGCAGCTGTCTATGTGCCAAAAAACCTGATAATAACTAGGCACACCTACTGTACTAGACCAGTCAATTGTACCCACTTCACCAGCAGGATCAAAAATATCCAAATATGCAGGAGAGGTTGTACCAATATTATAAAAATCTGTAACTCCCCCCAATATAGTAGAAGTGGCAATCTTAAAAGACCTGTTTCCAGAATCATCTACTCCATAAACTCCACCTGCCCCTTTGTTTGATAAGTTGATAAAATCATTAAAACTGCGCTTGTTTCTATCATATTTTATATAAAAAAGACCTTTTTCAATACCGCTTTCAGCTGCATGAAAGGCAATGACAGAGCTACCAGTGTTCAAAGACATTTTGAGCTCTCCCAAAATTACTTTACTGAGAGCCAACACCGATGTCAAAACCAAAGTCAAAATCATAATAGACATGACCAAGACCATACCCCTTCTGTCGTTTGCTATATTTTTTTTGCCTTCAGACAACATAATTATCTTTTATAAATTCTGGATGACACGGTTGTTTGTAATAAATAAGAAACCTGGGCTACCAATTGATCTGTGTTGTATTGTGCTTTCAAATCAATAGTTACTCTAGGATGGACATTGGGCCCTCCTTCTACAAAAGGATCAGAGCTTGGAGAAATATAAAAATCCAAATCCTGTACTACTACTTCATTCAAATCTGGCCCCAATAATTTGGTGAAAGCTGCATAATCTGATTCCCAAGGAATAGACACATAAGGTTGGCCCGAGGAAACAACATAATACAACTCCTGAGTATTGGCACTCAAATCAGCCACAAAACCAAACAATTTACCATCTTCCTTTTTGAGCAATATACAACTTTCATAATCTGGGCCCATGTAATACTCACAACAACTTACCAAGCCGCACATCCCCCCTGAATTGTTGGGATTATAATCATATATTTCGCTATTTCTTATTTCTCTAGCCATAATTTCCAAAGTATACTGAGCGTTGTTCAACAATGTTTGCGAAGCTTTGGCTCTAGCCTGATTTTTGGAAAAAGCCAAATAAATACCAGAAACCATCAAAACAACCATGGCAAAAATACTAACAGATATAAGTAATTCAATTAAAGTAAAGCCCCGAAGGTCTCGAGCTTTATCGAAAGACAATTGATTTTTATTTAATTTGATCATCTTCTCCAATCATACATTAATTCTGAGGCATCGATATCAATGCTTTTGTTTGTGCCAGTCCAACGAACTTTTGAAGTGACCCTGATACCAGCATGAACCTCACCTATACTTTTGTCACAGGGGCCATTGTCACGTGTATCCTCTACTGGCAACCCATCCACTTCTGTAATACAAATATTTTCTATTTTAATAATACGAGACATACTACTTTTGGTACCCAATTGATCGTGATTGTATGTGCCTCCATTGAGATATAGATTGCAAGAACCGCTCACATCAATACAAAGGGACATACAATTATCTATTGTATCATTACAAGAAAAGGCAGTGAGCTCAGTATCATCATGATCTGCATAATAATAGCCTACTCCCAAACCATTGGCCCACTCACAAATTTGTAGACCCACATTACCGCTACAATCTTCATTGTCTTGTATCTTGAGCCAATTGGTGTCACGAATATTTCTCACAACCTCTAGTCCCTCTCGTGAAAGGTTGGCAGATAATACACGATTAAAATTGTCTCGTACTGTATTTATATTTGAGAGTGCCAAAGTAAAAGCAGCCATAATACCAATGGTAAATACGGATATAGCAATTAAAAGCTCTATCAATGTAAAGCCCTCTTGATTTTTTTTATACTGCTTGTACATCAAAATTTATCTTGGCAAATCCATCATCAAATCTCTATCCCTATCATCGTCATCATCTGGTTTGGGAATATTGAATGTGCCATATGAAGTGCCCAAATTGCTCCAAACATAGCCATCGCTAGACATTTCCCCCAAAATAAGTGTAGCTTGATAACCACTACCCCAATTGCCCACGTCCTCTCTTATGTTCAAAGTAAACTTGAACTCAGGGCCAAGACCCATATTACTTCTTACTTCATGTTCACTGACAAAAGTAAACCAAAAGCTTTTGAGAGATCCATTTTGATCATCTACCTTGAGGGGATCAACCAAGACTTCATAAAGAATCTCATCTTCACCACCTTGATAACCATTTGTCTCTCCACTATCAGCAAAAAGAAAATACTTGTGCTGTGGTAAATTGCCATTGAAGTACACCCCATAGCCTCCTGGTGGGTAAGCCTTTTCCTCTTCAGCCTGTCCTTCAAACTGATATTCAGCTCGAGAAATAACCAAATTCCTGATATAGCGAATATCAGAAGCCAATTTATCAGCTTTGGTGACAACGGTTTCCTGGGTATTGAGTCTGACGTTGACCACAAAAACTGCTGCTATAATCAAGATTATAGACACAGCTATTATCAATTCAATAAAGGAAAAACCTTTTTGCTTTTTGCTTTTTTTCATATTATTTTATATTAAAAAATCATTTCCATTTCAGGTGGATCTGGTGGTGGTGGTGTGGGCTTGGGAATATTGAATGTGCCATATGATGTACCAATATTACTCCAAACATAGCCATCACTAGACACTTCTCCCAAAATCAATGAACCCTGATAACCAGTGCCATACACGCCTATATCCTCTCTCAAATTTAAGGTATATTGTTTTTGCAATCCTTGACTCATGCTAGTGACTACTTCGTGCTCACTGACAAAAGTAAAGTAAAAACTACTCAAAGGACCATTTTTGTCATCCAAGACAAATGGGTCAACCGAAACTTCGTAGAGAGCCTCGTCTTCAGCAGATTGATAACCGTCATTATTTCCATTGTCGGCAAAAATAATGTACTTGTCCTGATTGCCATTGAAGTACACCCCATAGCCTCCTGGTGGATAAGTCTTTTCCTCTTCGGTCTGTCCTTCAAACTGATATTCAGCTCGAGAAATAGCTAGATTTCTGATATAGCGAATATCAGCTGCTACTTTTTCTGTTTTTGCCCTGATATCCTCTTGTGTATTGACTCGTATATTCACTACAAAAGCGGCAGATATAAGCATAATAATCGCAATAGCGATCATCAATTCAATAAAAGAAAATCCGTCTTTGTTTTTGATTATTTTTTTCATTTTTTTATTTAGCTAAATAAAGAAAAATACCAATTAGTTAAGTTGTGACTATAAAGCAAAGTAATAAAAGTGGCCAGAGACAAAAATGTACCAAAAGGCACTTTGTCACCCCACTCTTTTCTGCTGGCTAGCAAAAGTCCTACACTAATAACACTTCCCAATATGTAGGCAATAAACAAGGCCGTCAAAACTTGCGGCCAAGACAGCATAATACCCATAAGAGCTCCCAGACGTATATCACCCCCACCTATCCAGCGCCCTTTGGACAAGACAAACTGGGCCAAGAAAAATCCTCCGCCAACTACAGCGGCCAAAAGCATTTGCCAGACGCTATGTCCCAAGACAATATTTACCAAAAAAGAAAAAATAATAGCTGGCAAAATAACTTTGTCCAAAATCAAATAATATTTCAAATCATAGACAAATATTACAACCAAAAAAGCTGACATTGCCCACCAACTCACCAATCTAAACCAGTCTACAAAACTAGCCAAAGCCAAATTGGCTCCAGGAAATACATACAAAAATACCAATAAAAATGCCAAACCAGTAGCCGCCTCTACCATGGGATATTGAGAAGAAAAACGGTGTTTGCAATAACGACAATGGCCACGCAAAAATAAATAACTAAATAAAGGTACTAAATCCTTGGGGTAAAGACGATGACCGCAAAAAAGACATTTGGAACTGCCTTTGATAAAAGATTCTTGACGATGTAGCCTATAAATCACTACATTCAAAAAACTTCCTATAAATAAACCGAAAATAAAAACAAAAACTACTATCATAGTAGTTTTATTATAACATATTTGAACTGATTTTGCGAAGAAGCTAATCTGTTTCTATACAGGCAATAGATACATTGGTCGTTACTCTACANGCTACTCTACATTTGCCGCCACCAAAACCTTCTAGGCCCCAAATAGGCCAAGAATGTTCCAAGTCAAAATCTATAGCATAGTTGTTGCCATCACTAGAATATTTGCCTGTTCTAGCCCACTCAAAATCACGCCTAAAATATACTGTATCACCTTCTTGATTGACTCCTTTTTCTGTCAAAATCAAAAATTGATTCAAATTGATAGCAGAAGACTTAGGATAAGAATTGAACTTATCATAATATCTTTCCAAAGAAGTAGCCAAAGACTTGGTCTGTATGACCATTTTAATATCCTGAGCTTTGCTTTTGTTGTAGTTGCTGGCCCAAACAATTGCAATAATAGCTATCACAATAGCAGTAATAAATCCTACTTTGACTGGCAAGCTGTATTCTTTAAACATAAACTTATTTATATTATAGCATAATAAAAGAAAACAAAAAATCCCTCAAATTGAAGGACTCTTTGTTTTTTAAACTAAATGTGAAAACTATGTGCAAGTTGAAGAAGCTGCACAACCATCTTGGTCACAACCAATGTCATCTATAGTACTGTGTAATAGACAGAATCCCCAAGAATAGCTAGAAGAATCATGCCAATAATTTGTACCATAACTCCAACCAGAACCTGTCAAATCTGGGAATGCAGATCCACTAACTGAAGAAGCATCACATGGAGCAGCGTCAGCAGCTGGAATTACCCAGTCAGCAGCAGCTTGACCATATGTACTAGCTATATTACCAGTTACCTCCTCGTCTAAACACAAAATAATTGGTGTAGACATTTGTGACATAGCAGCTTGAGCTGATGCAAATTTTGCTTTGTCACGAGCACTGTTTAAGTTGACGATTGCTACAGTGGACAAAATACCAATGATAGCAATAACTACTAACAACTCAACTAAAGTAAAACCTTTTTGTTTCATCTTTTCACCTCCCCTCATACCAGTGCTATTAAATTAAAATTAAAGCTCGGAATCCCTAAAGTTCTAATCTCAAAATAAAGCACTAAGGATGTTAATTTTTAATATTAATTAATTATATGTTATATTATAGCACTTTTTCCAAAAAACAACAATCATTTTTCTAGGAAATACTCTGGGCCACCTTAAACATAGGAAGCATGATAGCTGCTACCATACCACCTACACCTATACCCATTATTACCAATATCAATGGCTCTATCAAAGATGTCAATCCTTGGACCAGATTGTCTATTTCTCTGCTATAAAATTCACTCAACTTTTCCAAAACATTGTCCAGCTTACCGGTCCTCTCACCTATGACTATCATCTGAGACAGCATCTTTGGTACCAGGTCTGATTTTACAAACAAAGTAGCAATAGAATTACCTCCCTCTACTTCCTCAACTGTATCACGTATTAGTTTTTCATAAGCTCTATTGTCTACTACTTCAGCGGTAATCTTCAGAGCCACAGCAATAGGTACACCACCACGTATCAGGGTAGACAAAGACCTAGTAAAACGTACTATATATATTTTCTTAAACAAACTACCAAAAATAGGGATATTTATCTTGACAGCATCCCAGGTGATCTTGCCGGGTTTGGAACTAAGCCAAAATCTAAAAAAAACAACAATAGCTATCACAATACCACCAATCAACCAGAGATTGCCCTGAATAAAATCAGAAGTACCAATAAGAATTCTAGTCAAAAAAGGTAATTCTGTATTGGTTTCTTTGAGCATCTGGGTCATCTGAGGTACCACAAATATCATCATCAGAGCGCCAACTGCTATCATACCACTGACAATAAATATTGGATAAATCATAGCTCCCTTGATACGAGATACCAGATCATAATCCTTTTCCATTTGATCGGCCAGGTATTCTAGTACTTCATCCAAACGACCAGAAGTCTCACCAGACCTAACCATAGCTACATAAAAATGACTAAATACCTTTTTGTGTTTGCCCAAGGCATCTGAGAGCTTCATACCGCCGTCTACATCGTTGGCTATTTCTACTATCTTTTCTATAAAAATAGGATTGACTGTTTGTTGAGCCAAAATCTTGAGTGATTGCACTATTGGCACAGTAGCTGAAATCATGACTGAAAGCTGTCGAGAAAATATCACAATATCCTTGTGCTTGACTCGACCAATATTTATATTGAAGCCTTTTTTGGAGCTACTTGAAGTCTCAGTCAAAGAAAGGACTATAAGTCCTTTGTCCATCAAAAGATCAGCTGCCTCAGCTTCATTGCCAGCCTCTACTGCGCCGACGGTAATCCGTCCTTGGCTATTCCTTGCTCTGTATTTGTATACTGCCATAATTAGCTAAAATTTTGTCTAAAAATATCTGGATCCAATGCCTGGTTCATAGCATCTTCAGGACTGACCTGACCAGATCTGACTAGAGCCAAAAGTGACTTATCCAGATCCATCATGCCCTCGTCTTTTGAAGTCTGCATAATGCTACTCAATTGATGCAATTTGTTTTCCTTGATGCTGGATTTGACTGCTGGAATACTAGTCAGTACCTCACTGGCTAGTACAAAGCCTCCACCTATCCTAGGCAATAGCCTCTGTGCTATAGAACCTATGAGCATTTCTGATAACAAATCTTTGCCCCATTCTCTTTTTTCTTCTGGCAAATCACTCAAAAATCTCTCTATAGCAGAAATAGAAGAATCGGCGTCCATCACCAATATAACCAGCTTGCCACTCTCTGCCAGCTCCAGTATCTTTTCTTCCAAGTCAAATTCATGGAGAGAAGAAATATAAACTACATCTACATCTTCGTCCAAGGTATCTTTGATGCCCTTGGCAAAATCAGGCACATCTTTGCCCACTTCCCTCTGCTCTATGACTGATTGGTTGTTGGAAAATAGATATTCAATCGGCTTTTCTAGAGTTTGGATATGTAGACCCTTGTTTTGGTTGATTGTTTCTATAAGAGAGGCCGCTGTAGTAGTCCTACCACTGCCAAATGGACCTGTGATTATGATCAAGCCCTTTTCTTTGTTGAGGAGCTGAGTAATAGCTGGCGGAATTCCTAGATCCTTTGGTGAACGTATATAAGCTGGTACCAAACGCATAGAAATAGCTACATAGCCTTTTTGATAAAAAGCCTTGACCCTAAAACGAGCTCTATTGATCCAAGAGTACACTGTAGAAACCTCGCGTTCTTGATTGAGGCGTTCTATATCATTTTTGTTCAAAATAGTTTCGGCAATATTATTGAGCAAAGTGGGGGTCAAAACCTTTTCTTCAGTCAGAGTCACCAAACGACCATCCACTCTTATCACAGGATTATTGCCTGCTACCAAGTGAATGTCTGTTGCCTTCCTCTCAGAAGCAATATTCAATATGCTGTTTATAATTAAGGTATCTGACATGATGTATTTTTATTTTTGGGCGTCTTTTTCGTCCAACAATTTTTTTATTTTACTGATTACCTCTGAAGGTACAAAATGAGCTTTGATCAAATAATCATCCGCTCCCAAATCAAGACAACGATCTATATGGTCCTTCTGAGAATAATTGGTCAAAACTACTACCAAGATATTTTTGGTATTATCGGTATTTTTTAGTTGTTCCAAAACTTCAAAACCACTCATCTCTGGCAAATTGAGATCCAAAAGAATCAAATCCGGTTCCTCTCTTTGAGCGACTTTCAAGCCTTGAACGCCGTTAGTGGCATTATATACTTTGAAGCCCTCCAACTCCAATTTGGTACTATACATTTCCAACAAAAAATCATCATCCTCTACCACTAGTACTTTTCTCTCTGGCATAATATTGTTAATTAAATTTTAGTTACTCTCATTACTTCTTCCATGGTAGTTAGGCCCAACAAAGCTTTTTGGATACCATCCTGTTCCATTGTGACAAAAAATTGTTTTTTGAGTTCTTCTTCGGCAGCTGCTCTAGAAAAACCTTTGGCTACTATATCCTGAATACCACGAGATACATTGATAGCTTCTACCATAGCCAAACGTCCTTTGTAGCCAGTCTGACCACAATTTGAGCAACCCTTACCTCTATAAAACTTCATATCTTCCAAATCAATATCAGGCAACCTTGCCTCACCTGGCATTGCAGACACAACATCTTTGGCGTGTTTGACTACTTCTGGTGGCAATTTTTCTTCTGCTTTACACTTTTGACATATTTTTCTGACCAAACGCTGCGCAATAACAGCATTCAAGGTAGATGCCAACAAAAATGGCTCTACTTTCATATCAAACAGTCTAGGAATAGCTCCCATAGCACTATTGGTATGAAGTGTGGTCAAAACAGAGTGACCAGTCAAACCAGCATGAATAGCTAGCTCAGCTGTTTCATTGTCACGAATCTCACCTACCATGATAATGTCAGGATCTTGACGCAGCAAAGCGCGCAATCCAGAAGCAAAAGTAAAATTGACCTCTGGCCTGACCTGGGATTGATTTACACCAGGAATATAATACTCAACCGGGTCTTCCAAAGTAGCAATATTTACCTCTTCTTTGTTGAGATAATTTAAGGCCGCAAACAAAGTAGTAGATTTACCAGAACCAGTAGGTCCAGTCAAAAGAAAAAGTCCATTTGGTTTGTATATATTTTCTTCTACAATTTTGAGTTGTGGGCCCATAAAGCCAAGATCAGAAAAACTAGGAGCTTTTTCTGGAGTTTCCAAAATACGCATTACTACCTTTTCTTGTCCCATGAGCGGCAAAGTAGAGATACGAAAATCAACGTCCTTGTTGTGGATCTTCATCCTAATACGCCCATCCTGAGGTATACGAGTTTCATCAATTTTCAAATTGGCCATAACCTTGACCTTGGATACCAAAGCAGCGTGTACATATATAGGAAGTACAATAGTGGTATGTAGCACACCATCTATCCTATAGCGTACCTTACTCTGATTGCCAACTGGCTCGATATGAATATCAGACGCTCTACCTTCTATAGCATGACGAAGTACTACTGACACTATCTTGGACACTGGAGCTGACTTGACTACATCCTCTACGTCTTCGTCTGTATCATATATATCATCTTTTGGAGCAAAGATGGCTTCTGCAGTATCCAGTGCTTCTCCCACCTCTTCACCAAGAGTCTCATATTGCTTGGCTGCAGCTCTATAGCTCTCCCCGGATATTAGATGGTTTTTTACCTTATAATTTTTCTTGCGAGCCAAAAAATTGAGCGCCTCCATGGCCTTGAAATTGGTCGGATCTACCAAGCCAGCCTCAAGACTTTCTCCTTCTTTGTTGAAAACTACCATTTTGTAGTTTTCTGACAAAGATTCTGGCAAAATGTTGAGGACCGCTGAGTCTATATTTCTACCTATCAAGTTTGAGTAGTCTATATCATAAAAAACTCCTTTGGCCTGAGTCCAATCCTCAGAAGAAAGCAAGGCTACACGACGCAAATATTTTTCCATATCAGAAAAAGAAGCAAAGTTTTGCTGTATGAGTTCCTGATATTGGTCATCGTTTATAAAACCTTGCTCTTTGAGATAATCAAAAAGTTTTTTTGTTTCTTCTGAATTCATAATCTAAAAAACTAAAGCTCTAAGTCTTCCCCCTCTTCGTCATCCTCTGATACTTGAGGTATAAATGGTTCTGGATTACCAATACCCTCTTCTAGGTCTATCACTACTTCAAAATCTTCTAGAGCTTGATACTGTGGATCATTGTATATTTTGTCCAAAATAGTGTCGGATGATGTCCTGGAGCCAATAAAATCAATTACATTTTTGGTGGCCGTTTGCTTGATAGCAAAAACTTTGTTGACTTGAGGATCGCTTTCTATGTCAAAAGAAGAAGTGACAATATCCGCTGGCTTGAGAATTTGATACAACCAAATACCACCACCAACTACAGCCACACCCAAGACTGCTAGCAAGATATACAATGTTTTTTTGTCGTCTCTACTGGCCATATATTTATTTATAATAAGTAATAATATCAAAACCAAAAGTCAGAGCTTCTGCATCAGGGTCAAGTGAGCCAAAGCTGACCGACTGTATATCCATCAAACGAAGATTATTTTCCAGATCTACCAAATAATTTTTAAATACTTGATATGGGGTTTCAGCTTCTTTGCCCTCTTCTGTTTCTGCGTCGGGATCAGCCTCATAAGACAAGCTGATATGTATAACAGTTGATTTTAATGAGTGAGCTTGCATCTGAACCCCTTCTTCATCCATAGCTGCCTCAGCTTCTTCTACGCTGGCAGCCACCTCTCCGTCAGCTCCTTCGGATATATTGATAGATTGCAGCTCAAAACCTCTTTGTTTGGCTAGCCTTTCTGTCATGATAAAAAGTTCTGCGACTTGAGGATCATCAGGTATTATTTTCATGAGTTCTGACAACTGATTTTCTCTATCTGCTATTATGTCATCATATTTATTCTCTAGCTCTTTTATCTTGTCCAGCAAATTCTCGTTCAAAAGTCTGCGCTCCTCTATGTCAGTAGTTTCTTTTTCTAGTTCTTTTATGTTGTCTATCTTGGGAGATAGTAAAAAGAAATAACCTACACCCAAAAGACCGATTATTATTACGGCAATAATAACCAGAAAATATCGATTCATAAAAACCAGTATTTCTGAGGGTTGTTCAAATTTTATTTCTTTCTTTTTCTCCATCAAAATTATTTATGTTTAATTCCTCTGGTCTTGGTCATCATCACCATCGTCATTGTCATCATCTTCTATGTTGTTGACCAAGTCTGGTTGATAATAAAATAAATCCTTGTTCAAAACCAAAACCACACTAAATGTTACACCTTCTCCTCCTTTTTGAGCTCCAGTGATACTGACAGCTTCTACAAACTCACTAGCTTCTGGCTGCTGCAAAAGTTTTAGCTGTTTGGCTACAGAGTCATAAGAGCCACCAACTGCACTCAAAGTAAGCGCACCGTCATTGCCAGCTGCAAAGCCCGCATAATAAACATCTGAAACAGTATATTTTTCCAAAAGATTGAAGAAATTTGTCCAATAAATGTGCTCATTTATGGCCTTATGGGTCATCTTGATATCCTTACCTAGTACTTCAACTGTCTTATTGAAAGTTTCAAATTTCAAAATTTGAACTTCCAAATCTGATATCTGTCTATCCCTATTGTCTTGTTTGTTTTTTATATTCCTTTCTTGGATAAACAAAGACCCATAAGATATTCCCAAAATGACCAATGAACCAACTAAGGAAAGTAAAATCAAATTACTAATTTGTTTCCAGGACCTTATTTTTACTGAGGTAGGAATCAAATCCACCCCTCCTCCATCACTCAAAACTTTTGGTTTTATCCTAAGCTCTGGCTGATGAAAGCCTTTTGGTGCCTCATCTTTTTTGTCTTGTTTTTTCTTCTTGTCTTTTTTCTTTTTATCTTCCTTTTTTGGCTCTTCTGGTTTTGGAGTTTCTGGCTCTGGAGCCTTCATAACGCTTACTTTTGGTTCTTCTGGTATGACAAAATTGCTCTCTTTTTTTGGCTCTGGTTTTCTTTCTTCCAATTTTGGCTCTTCCTTTTTTGGCAATGGTTCTGGATCTTTGGCGTGACCGTTTTTCTTCATTTCTTTGACCAAAATAGAACCATTACTTTTTTCTGGCTTGTGCAAATCAGGAGCTTTGATGGAATCCATCTTTTTGTTGTCCTTTTTTTTCATTTCTTTGACCAAAATAGAACCATTACTTTTTTTGGTCTTTTCTTTTTTTGCTTTTGGAGCCTTTGGCTTTGACCGAAACATTTTGCCTAGCTTGGACCAAAAAGACTCTTGGCTGCCGGTAGGCTTGCCAAAATCTGCTCTATTCTGCTGTCCAGGAACTACCAAATCAGGCTCAAAATTTTCGTCCTGTTTGGCCAAGATTTCCTGCTCTTTGGACCTTAGGTCCTCAGGCATCAAATTTATTCCTTTGTCATTACTAGGCATAGTTTATTAAATATCACGCATAGCCAAGCCAATAGCAGCTGCCATTCTAGGTGCAATTTCTTGCAAAACTGGCTTTAGATCCAAAGGATAAATAATCCTATCCCATGGATCACCAATCACTACTGGCAAATCTAATAATTCTGATAAATAATTAGGTAAATTTGGCAAAAAGGCACTACCACCCGTCAAAACAATCTTGTCTATTTTTGAAGCTCCTTGTCTTTGATAAATTTCAAAAACATATTTGATCTCATTGATGATTGAATTGAGTGATTTTTGAATAACATCAGGTACATTTTTGTAACCACCTACATCAGACAAACCAAAATCTCTCTTGAACTGTTCTGCCCTTTCCTGATTGACGTTGAGGCTGTTCATAATAGTTTTGGTGATAAATTCACCCCCTGTATCAATACCTCTATTCAAGATAGGTACTCCCTGCTCTATGATACAAATATCAGCTGTAGTAGCGCCAATATCAACTATCATAACTGTAGAAAGGTCATTGCCGATCAAAGATCGAGACAAAGCAAAAGCTTCTGTCTCCAAACTAAGCAAGTTGAACTTGGCTCTTTTGAAAATATCTATGTAGCGAGCAACCAAATTTTTGGGGGCTGCTGTCAATAAAATACGATAATTTTTGTCTGATTTTTTGCTCTTGTATTCTACTACGTCTATTTTGTTCTTTTCGTTTTTCTGGTTTTCCTTGGTCTGTTCTTCAATATTTTTCATCAAATCAGTACCCTCGACAGTGCCTGTCTTTTCTTTGTCTGAGCTCAACAAACCATCATCTTTTGGCTTATCAATACCCTTTTTATCTTTGCTATTATCTATTTTTTTCTTATTTAAAATCTTCCAATCCAATATCATTTCTTCTATAGGTACTGGGATAAACTTTTTAGCCTCCCATTTTATAGCAGAAGTCAAGTCTTTTTTGGGCATTGGAGGTAGATTGATGATAAAATTAAAAACAGAAAAAGTAGGCAAAGCTGCTACTACTTGACGTGTCTGAGATTGAGATTTTCGAGCTATATTATTTATATAATCAGCTACCAGCTGATTATTTTTTTCTATATTTCCCCTTAAAACATTAGTGGAAACCTCTGCATAACCATAAGTTTTTAGCCTGGCCTGACCCTTGTAGTTCTCGAGTTCTACCATCTTGATACTAGAGGTACCAATATCTATTCCCAGATAACTAGTGGCGCTAGAAAATAATTTCATAATTCTTAAAAGAAATTAAACAATTTAAAAACAAAATGTTTATATAATTATAACACATTTTGCTATTTATATCCAAGAGCTTTTTAAAACGGGCTTTCACTGAATCTGGGGATAACTTTACTAAAATCCTCCATCCCCAAAGGTGGATTTGCTTGTAAGCGTCCATCGTTTACAAATTTTTCTGCTGGTTCTCTATCTGATACATAATCCCTTACCAAATAAAAACGTCTGGCCAAAACACTTCCTTTTACTTCTAGCTGTGTATCTGTGCCATTATAGTATGACCCTGATAAAAATGCTCCACAATTGAATGGTGGTGTAGCACCAGAACAATCAGCAGTGTTGGGTGAACCCAAGACAACAAAACTACCAGACAAATCATCCACAGTTGGCATGACAAATACTGTGCCCAAGACTATCCAAACTGCTGAAGGTATTTGCTTCAAATTTTCTATAGCTGTACCGCCTGTCTCATAAGTAATATTTCCATTTATTATCATATTTCCTTCTACAACTATAATGACTGATCCTCTCTCAGGATTAGTTGTACCAACATCACCCTTCTTTATAACAATATTGTCATTCAGTGTTAGGTTACCTCCAGTAGCAGCCAGGGTGCTCTCTGGTACATAAACTACTTTACCGTTTGGCACACCCGTAAATTCACTAGCAAAATTGGCTGCGTCAGTAACTGTAGATATTTTTGAACCATATTTATTATAATCAGATACGCCGATTGTATAAGCTGTGGTAGTAACACCCAATGTATCAATCACTCCCAAAGCATTAGCATATTTTGTGCCGGTTTGGCTAGGAAATTCTATAATAGGTCTTCCACCCAACTCACCTTGATAATAGCCAGAAAGAGTACTTGAACTCACCAAATTGGTAATAGTACCTCCGGCTTCTATCAAATATGAAGCATTATAATGACCAAAAGGAGGTGAATATCTATTGAAAATATCTTTTTGTGAATAAATCTTACCTTTTTCTACAGAAAAATAAGGTTTGGTGGTAGTAGATATCCTAGGAGAAAATTGAAACCAGCCCAAGCCAGCACTACCAGAATCCCAAGAGTTCCAAGCCCAACCACAAAGATCCCCTCTAATGCAGAAGTCTGGCTCAGAAGGATCCATCTCCAAAGGATCGCAGTCATTATCTGGATCTGATTCTGCCAATATAGTGTTGTGTCTATTATCAAAAATAACGCCTGTTGTCTGATAATAAGCGTCACAAGACTCACAACTGTTTATATTGTATTCATAAGCGTTTAGAGCACAAGAATTGTTTTGTACATTTAGATTTTCTACATTCTCAAAACTACATGAGCTACACTCTATGCCTGACAAAACACTCTTTAGTCCCCCAATCTCTCTTTCTACACAACTACCACTACAGGTATATATTCCATCTGTACAATTTATGTCTATATTTTCGCTACAAGTAGACATATTGCGGCAATACTCACCTGACACACAATCATCATTGGTAGTACAAAATCTGGCAGGGTCATCACTACAAACGCCACTGAAATAATCATAATCTAAACAATTGTCACATTTGTCATGATAACCAGTCAAAATACAAGAATCTGGTACTGGAGGATCTCCTACATCCGGACAATTGAGGACATCTGCACAAGAATCTGGCATATTTCCCTCTGCATCTGGTGCACAATCGCAGCCGCCAAAGCCTACATCACAAGTATACCAAGGGTCACGATAGCAATTGAAACACCCCTGAGTACTGGTGGTTATAGTAGCTGGATTTACATAATCGTCTATAGGAAAGCGGAGCTCACTTGAGCCTGAGGCAATACCCTCAAAAGACAAAATACTAGCATAGCTAGTTTCATCAAGTTGATTCCTTGGTTCTGTCAGCACAGGGTCGCCATCATAAAGAGACACGCCACCCGCCGGAGCTAAGGTACCACCTGGATCAGACCAACAAATCCAGCCCAAAGGTGTAGAACCAGTCAAAATAGTACCAGAGTAGCCGCAGCCTTTGATGTAATCATTTTCTACATACAAACCCCAGTCTCCTGCTAGTCCACTACAAGCATCGTCCATAACACCATCTCCATCAACATCATTTTTACAATTCAAACTAACCCAGCCAGTAAGTTCTGACCAGGCCCAGCCGCCAATTTCTATATTGTCTCTAGGTGGATTGGCAGCAGGAATATCTGCTTTTGTTTCTACAGCTTGGTACCAAGCCCAAGCTGTCAATACAAAAACCGCCAAAACTAATATTCGACTATAAAAATGAAAATGGAGATTAGATCTCATTGATATATAAAAGATTCAATTTAAAAATTAAAATTACTATGGCAAAGCCTCCATAGGATATACCTTATGTCCTCCTCCTGAAGGATTGGCTGGATCATAATCACAAATATATAGATAATCATCTACATAATTGTAAATCATCCTTCCTCTTTCATCGGTAGAATCACAATCCGTATCAGGAGGATCAGAAGATACTGTAGCTAAGTGTAAATAAGAGTTGCCACCTGAGTTATAAAGTCTAATTGTGCCGAAAAACATACCAGCATAAGAACTATTACCCTTGGTGGCCAATATAGCAGCGCCACCAGATTGATTGCCGTTGGCTATAAGTCCAAAATAACCATTTGCATATACACCTGTACCACCTGTACCTGTATTTTCTCCTGACAAAGCATAAGTGCCGGCTGTGTCTGATTTGGCAATTATAGAAGTAATATTTGAAGCAGTAGAATCAACCTCTAGAGCTGCTGCGGGACTTATAGTACCTATACCTACCCTGCCTGAATCCGTAAAGGTGACTCTATTGTCTGTGTTCCAAAAACTTAGATCTTGAGTAGAAGAATCTTGATAAATACCCCAGTGATTAGCACTAGCGCCACTCTGGATATCAATTTCTGCATTGGCTGAAGCGTCATACACATGAAGATTTTTGTTTGGAGTATCAGTGCCTATACCTACATAACCAGAACTCTTGAAAGTCACTTGGGTGGTAGCAGCATCTGGTTCAAACTTTATATCAGCACCTGATCGTATGTACAAAGGACTAGCTTCTGAATGTAATATTTCATTACCGTCAAATTTCAAATTGTAAGTGCCATCATAAATATGAAGCTTATAATCAGGAGAATTCAAACCAATACCTACATTTCCTGCCAAACGATAAACATTGCTCTTATCTTCAGTCCAATCTGTATCATCGCCTATACCTGCCTCCAATTCTGCCCAATCACGACAATCTCCATCAAAACAAAGTTCGTTGCTATTGATGATACTGACATCTCCATCAAATGAAGCTCCTTTGGTTGTAATAGCTACTGGACCAGCTGGATTGATAGCAAAAGTAGCATCAGTATTTGGGTCTGTTATTGTTTGCCCATTGAGATCTAGAGATTCTGTCATGGGTGTTACGACCAAATGATTTATAGCCGAACCACCAGGAGCAGAAGATGGTGGTGACCACTGCGCTGAAACTTGGCGCTCTATCAACATAACACTTAATACAGAAACGATGACTATCATAACTGATAAGTGCCAATTGTTTACTCTTTTAAACATAGATATTTATTAATTATTCTTATTATTAAAACTATTGAGCTGTTATTGTTTTCCAGGTTCCAGGAGTCCCTCCGTCAGGATCACCAACACAAACATAGACAATGCCATCAGTAGAATTTATCTTCATCCTACCCATGTCTGCTGTTGTCAAACAGTCATTTGCTGGCGGCAAACTAAAACTTTGATCCAACTTGAAATATCTTTGCAGTACTATATTGTCATCAGATATTCTCAAATCTTCAGTGCCATTTGTACCAAATATTATAGGTAAATTTTCGTTGGTCCATATGTCAAAACTGCCAGAACTACTGGGACCAAACCAAGAATAGTCACTAGCGCTATTTGGACCTCTAGCAAATTCTACTTGAGTAGTTTCATTCAAAAATGAACCAGTAGTACCGTTTTCTAATCTTATCTTAGCGTCAGAAAAACTTGAATTAATATTTTTCACATGCAGTATCTGTTGTGGATCTTGTACTTCTATACCTACACCGTCGTAGAGACCCGGATTGAGGTACACGTGATTGCTTGATTTTAACTCCAAAATACTATTGTTGTACGAAAAAATTCCATCAGCATAGAGCTTCAAACCATTTGAACCAGTTCCATTTACAAACAATGGCACGCCATCGTGATAAGGACCATCTACACCTACATAACCATTATCAGCTACTTCAAATACTAACTCATTATCATCATAAAGCTGCAAAATATCTTCTGTACCATAATTTTGTACTCTCAATCTAGCTGTAATATTTTCTTCAGATGGCACGCCAATACCTACACCAAGATAATTGTCTTCTGCGGGCACATAATCCCTTTGCATAGTCATAATAGGTCTACCACCGCCTTGAGCTGGGGATCTGCCCCAAAACTCAAGCCAGTTAGCATAACCATCATATATATCTGGATTATTGCCATTGTACCTTATAGAGATATCACCATAAGGAGTTGGTGGAGCATCATATTCTTGAAAAATAATTTTCATATCTCCAAAATCGCTTCTTAAATTCAAATTGGCCCCGTCAGCTACACTACCCTGAATTTGTAAAGCTGAACTAGGACTGTTGGTACCAATACCTACATTTCCTGAATTATAATATATATCTGATCCATTTTCAGACCACAATCCTCCACCGATACTTGGCCACGCACTGTAACATTCATCTGATATACAAAGATTGTCAAAATTGGCCTTGGTGGCCTGAATGTCTATATCAGAAGAAGGGTTAATGAAAAAATTAGAATCAGTGGCTGGATCACTTATTTGGTGTCCTCCCATATTGAGGTCCTCGGCCAAAGGATTGACTACTATACTAAATGTACCTGTCTCCCCTGGCAAACCAATAGGATCACTCCATTGAGCAAACACTTGTTGTTGTATTAGTACCAAACTAAGCACAGAAACTATAACAACCAAAATTGATAAATGAAGATTGTTTATCTTTTTAAACATTATTGTATATAAATTTTTATTTGTTATTATTATACCATAAAAGGCTTGTAAACAAAAATACCGCCCCTCGCCAAAGCGAGGGGCGGATTTGATAATTATAACTTACAAACTTAGACTCTTCCAAGAACCTGGAATGCCTCCACCAGGATCACCAGTACAGATATACAAAACACTATTTATATTGTCCACTTTGACCCTGCCCATTTCCGCATCGCTGTCACAATCGGTACCAGCTGGTGCACTAGATACTTTGGCCAAATTGAGATAATTACTCAAAGTAACATCAGTACTATTTATCCTCATCCTTTCGCTACCATTTGTACCAAACAACATTGGTACATTTTCCATTGTCCAAACATCGAAAGTACTATCACTGGTTGGGCCAACCCAAGAATAATCAGTTGTCCAGTTTGGGCCTCTGGCAAATTCTACTTGAGTAGTTTGGTTGGAAAAAGTAGCTCCATCATTGTCATTTTCCAATCTCAACAAAGTATCTGCAAAGCTATTTGGATTTTTGACATGCAATATTTGCTGAGGATTTGAAACCTCAATACCTACACCGTCGTAGAGACCAGGATTGAGATATACATCGTTGGTAGCTTTTAATTCCAAACTACTATTGTTGTATGAATAAAGTCCATAAGAATAAAGCTTAAGACCGTTGTTGCCGGTGCCATTTATAAAAACAGGGACACCAGTGTGTACTGGACCATTTACACCCACATATCCTCCATTTGATACTTGAAATGATAATTCCTCATCATCATAAAGCTGTAATATATCTTCATCACCAAAATTCTGTACTCTTAGTCTGGCTGTGATATTTTGTCTAGTTGGCACACCAATACCAACACCACGATAGCTATCTTTGGATGGCTCATAATCTCTTTGCATTGTCATAATAGGTCTTCCACCCTGCAATGAAGCTTCACCAGAAGTAGCGCCTTGAGATGGAGATCTTACCCAAAACTCAAGCCAATTGGAATAACCATTATATATATCTGGATTATTGCCATTGTACCTTATAGAGATATCACCATAAGGAGTTGGTGGTGCATCGTATTCTTGAAAAATAATTTTCATGTCCCCCCCATCGTTTCTAAATCTCAGATTAGACTCATCAGATCCAGCACCTCTTATTTCCAAAGATGAACCTGGGTTGTCAGTACCAATACCTACGTTACCACCATCCTCTACTGTGACCACTTTGGTACTACCATCATAAAGCTGCAAAATATCTTCTGTGCCATAATTTTGTACTCTCAACTTGGCATCAATGTGGGTTCTAGCTGGTACACCGATACCTACACCCTGATAAGTTGGTGTTGGAGCAGATGAGGTGTCGTAATCTCTTTCCATTATCATAATTGGATCAGCTGGAGCGTTGCCCTGTAGAGCGTCTTGTCCCCAAAACTCAAGCCAATTGTTATAACCATTGTTGAGTGGGGCTACATTGGAAGATCCATTGTACCTTATAGCGAAATTATCAGGTTCCAAACCTTCCTCAAAAACTATCTGAGCTGATGATTCACTATCTTTATTTTGAATACGCAATTCTGTACCAACAGAACTCTTATCCAGAGTCATCAACTGCTCATAACTAGCATTATCCTCATCGGTATCTTTATTTTCACTCTCAAAGCTAAATATATATTCATCGCGTGATACTATCTTGGCAACCTTACCTGCGTCTCTTTCTACATTATAAAATTCCAATCCTGGAGCTTGCTTACCAGAACCATTGGCTGTAATCCTTACTCTGGCTGCATCAGTAGGATATGAACCTGGATCTGAACCAGGAGCCTCTACAACCAATAAACGATCAGGTGATCCTGTACCAATACCAACGTTTCCAGAACTATAGTACAAATCTGACCCCGCTTGCGTCCAATAACCTCCTCCTGCACCACTTGGCCATTCAACATTACATGCTCCTGCTATACACAACTCATCAAAATCAGCTTTAGCGGCCTCTATATCTACAGCTGCTGAAGGGTCTATGACAAAAGTCGCATCAGTAGCCGGATCATTTATCTTAAAACCGCCTAGATTCAAATCTTCTTGCATTGGGGTAACCACCAAATTGTCCAAATTTGTACCACCAGGCACTTCATCTGGCGAAGTCCACTGAGCCAATACTTGTTGTTGGAACAATAAAACACTTAGCACAGATATAACTGCAACTAGTATTGTCCAATGGAAAGTTTCAATTTTCTCCCACATATTTTTGTTTTTAGAAATTTATTTAAAATTTTGACGTATATATTATAACATATTTAGCTGTATGTGCCCACATTTGCTAAATATACCTACTTTTAGTAAAATGAAGTTGACCATTAAGGTCTATTATTAAATATTAAAATTAAAACCAATGGATACTGTTTTTATTGTAATATTAGTCATAGTAGCTGTCATAATACTTTGGCTAATTGGCGTCTACAATGGGCTAATTAGACTAAGAAATAGAGTAAAAGAAGCTTGGTCTGACATAGACGTACAACTAAAAAGACGTTATGACCTTATCCCAAACCTAGTAGAAACTGTCAAAGGTTATATGAAACACGAAGAGGGTGTTTTGACAAAGGTGACAGAAGCTAGATCAAAAGCTATGAATGCCAAGGGAGCAGAAGAAAAAGGTAAGGCAGAAAATATGTTGTCTGATACCTTAAAAAGCTTGTTTGCCGTGGCTGAGTCATATCCAGACCTCAAGGCATCACAAAACTTCTTGCAACTACAAGACGAAATATCTGATACTGAAAACAAAATTCAGGCTTCTAGAAGATTCTACAACGGGCAAGTCCGAGACTTTAATACCAAGATTCAAATATTCCCCAACAATGTCGTGGCCGGTATGCTCAAATTTACTGCCGAACAATTCTTTGCTATAGACAATGAAAAAGAAAAAGAAAACCCTCAAGTAAAATTCTAAACTACTATAAAAATCCCACGCTCTGCGGGGGCTTTTATTATTGACAAAATAGGGGCATTATTGTTATATTAAGTTGACAATAAAATTCTATGTACAAACAAATAGACAGCAATAAACGCAAAAGTTTTTTCCTAATACTTGTTTTTATTTTGGTAATAGTCGGACTCGGTTGGGTCTGGGGATATTACTATGGTGAGGGCGGATACTTTATTACTATTTTGGCGGCAATATTTGCTATGTTGATGAGTGCCGTTAGCTTTTTTGCTGGCGACAAAGTAGCTTTGACTCAATCTGGCGCCAAAGAAATAAAAAAAGAAGACAACCCTTATGTCTGGCGTATGGTAGAAAATCTCAGTATTACTGCTGGAGTGCCTATGCCAAAGGTACACATCATAGATGACCCAGCTATGAACGCTTTTGCTACTGGACGTGATCCCGAACACTCCTCTATCGCACTGACTACTGGCATTATAAAAGGCCTAGAAAATGAAGAACTAGAAGGAGTAATTGCCCATGAAATGTCTCATATCAAAAATTATGATATCAGGGTAATGATGGTGGTGATAGTTTGCGTCGGCATAGTTACACTAATGGCTGATTGGCTACTGAGAAGTTTTATCTGGGGTGGCAAAAGCCGAGACAACAAGCAAGGCAACGCTATTGTCATGATAGTTGGTATAGCTCTAGCTATACTATCCCCTCTCTTTGCCAAATTGATACAGCTAGCTGTTTCTAGAAAAAGGGAATTTTTGGCTGATGCTTCAGGTGCATTACTAACGCGCTATCCAGAGGGATTGGCTCGAGCTTTGGAAAAAATTTCTTACCAAAACCAACCTTTACGCAGAGCCAATAAAGCCACTGCCCATTTATACATTAGTAGCCCATTTAAGGGTAAAAAAGTATCAAAATTATTTGCTACTCACCCCCCTGTTGAGGAAAGAGTAGTAGAATTAAGGAGTATGTAATCTTATGTTTGATAAACCACAAAATATATTAAATAAATTTACTTATAATTTCAAAAAGGTTTTGATAAACGCTCAAAACATGGCTTATGCCAAAAAAAGAGCTTTTATAGAACCCGAGGATCTGCTTTTTTCACTTTTGCAAAGCAAAGGCTCTTTGGGTTCTGATATTTTGATAAAACAAAAAGTGGACCCAAATTTTTTGACCACACTCAAGCTGACAAACAATTTCAGGCCTGTATCAGCTGATCCAAACAAAATGCCGCAACCATCAGATTCTGCTCAACAAATAATAGAAAAAGCCGTAGTGACCGCTTACAAGCATCAACACAAATATATAGGTACCGAGCATTTGCTCTGGGGATTGGCTCAAAGTGAAGACCAAAAAATAAAACAAAATTTGGAAAAAGCCAAAGTAAATATTTCAAATTTACAACAACACCTAAACTTGATACTCAAGAGTACCTCCAAATTTGGTGATCTGGCCAAAGATGAGGAGATCAAAGATTTTGACGATTTTTTGGAAGACAATTCCAGCGAAACAGGAAATTTGGACAACTTTACTATCAACCTAACTAGTCAAGAAATACAAAAAGATATTGACCCTGTCATTGGTCGCGTCAAAGAAATAGATCGCTTGATAGAAATACTTTCTCGACGTACAAAAAACAACCCTGTCTTACTAGGTGATGCTGGTGTGGGTAAAACCGCTATTGTAGAAGGTCTAGCCAAAAGAATAACTGAAGGTAATGTACCAGCAGTACTACTCAACAAAACAATACTTAATCTTGATATACCCAGCCTACTAGCTGGCACTATGTATCGTGGTGAGTTTGAAAGTAGACTAAAACAAGTCATCAATGATATCAAGAACAACAAAAATATAATTCTCTTCATTGATGAACTCCATACCATCATGGGTGCTGGAGCTACTACCGGATCTCTGGATGCTGCCAATATACTCAAGCCCGCTTTGAGTCGTGGACATTTACGTTGTATTGGTGCTACTACTTTTGAAGAATACAAAAAACACATAGAAAGTGATAAGGCTCTAGAAAGAAGGTTTCAATCTATTTTGATAAATGAATCAAGTGAAGAAGAAACTTTGGAAATTTTGTCAGGACTCAAAGAAAACTATGAAAAATTTCATAAAGTACAAATCACTGAAGAAGCTATGAAATCTGCTGTTTCTTTGAGTAAGAGATTTTTGCCAGACAAAAATTTTCCTGATAAGGCTATTGATTTGATTGACGAAGCAGCTGCTAGATTCAGAGTACGTCACACCAAAGAAAGTTTGCTCAAACAAATAAAAAATCTACAAAACAAAGTAGAAATTTGCCAAAATAGTAAAAAACAAGCTATTTTGAAAGAAAATTATGTAGAAGCTTTGGAATACAAAAACCAAGAAGAAAAATATCTAGAAGAGCTAGTAAGACTCAAGGCACTTGATGACAAAAATAAACAAAACAACCTTGGTACTATAAGCGACCAACATATCAAAGAGATTATCGCCGATACAACTGGCGTACCTATGGTGTCTATCACTGACGATGAAAACAAACGCTTGCTTAGTCTAGATAAAAATATAAAACAAAATATTTTTGGACAAAACAAAGCTATAGAAACAATAAGCAATACTATCCGCAAAGCCAAAACTGGACTACATGACAAAAATAGACCTCTGGCTTCATTTATGTTTCTAGGGCCAAGCGGCGTAGGAAAAACCGAGACTGCCAAAAGACTAGCTCAACACATATTTGGTGGACCACAAAATATGATTCGTATTGATATGTCTGAGTTTTCCGAAAAATTCAATATATCAAAACTTATTGGAGCGCCAGCTGGATATGTAGGATACAAAGAGGGAAACAAGTTTACTGACCTAGTCAAAAACAAACCATATAGTCTAGTACTTTTTGATGAAATAGAAAAAGCTCACCCCGATGTATATAGTCTACTTTTGCCAGTCCTAGAAGAAGGAGAGCTGACTGATGCCACTGGCAGAACTGTCAATTTCAAAAATACTATAATAATCATGACCTCCAACATAGGCCTAAACCAATTCAACCAAAAGGCTAGCCTGGGCTTTGCTGTAGAGGGTGAAAACAATGATTTTTCTCAAACCAGCAATGAAGTACTCTCCTCTCTCAAAAAATATTTACCACCAGAATTTACCAACCGTCTAGACAACATCATGGTATTTGAACCCTTGGACAACAATGCAGCCAAAAAGATTATCAAACAAGAATTGCAAAATTTGAATGAACGACTAATCGAGAGAGAGGTAAAGATAAATTTTGACAACAAGATAATCAATCACTTACTCAAAGATAAAAACGCAGCCAAAGAAGGTGCTCGTAGTCTCAAACGTCTAGTTGATGCCCAGATAACCAACCCTATAGCTTCCGTGCTTTTGACTAGCAAGGCCAACAGGGTAAATGTAAAACTGATCAAGGACAAAATAACTATAAATTAGTTTTTAAAAACAAGAAGAAAAGCGATGTCTAAAATTCTCCAAAATTTTTTGGACTTTATTTGGCCTCAATTTTGCCTAGGCTGCAAAACTGAAGGTGCTTTGTGTTGTGGCTTTTGTCTCAATGATATCTTGCTCCAAGAAAACAATAAGATAAGTTGGCCTGACAAAGACAAACTATATTTTGAAGCTTGCTATGTTTGTTGTGATTACCACAATAAATTGTTACAAAAAATAATCAAAAACTACAAGTATTCTTATCTAGAAAATATGGCCGATCTTTTGGTAGATATATTGGAAAAACAAAGTAGACGTTTGTCTCTACCAAAAAACACTATTATTAGCAATGTACCTCTACACAAAAGAAAAAGAAAAATACGTGGTTTTGATCAAACTGAAATTCTAGCCAAAAAGCTGGCCCAAAGATTGAACCTAAAATACTCTCCCATGCTTGTCAGAAAAAGACACACCAAGGCCCAAGCAAGGTTGTCCAAAGAACAAAGGCAAAAAAATATCTCAAATGCTTTTGAGATAAATAAAAAAGACTCACTCAAAAATAGTAAGTCTCCAAAAAAAATTCTTTTGCTGGATGATGTCACTACTACTGGTTCTACGCTAAACCAAGCCTCTAAAGCTCTCAAAGAGGCTGGCTACAAAAATATTTTTTGTTTAGCTATTGCCAAAAATTGAGCAAGCCTACATTTGCAAAAACTTCATCAGCTCATAGAGCACAAAGGCTGGCCAAACCAAAGCCTTGAGAAAGCCTATAAAACCATGGCCAAATGAACTTGCGTGTTGTATAAAATACACTGCTGCTCCGATAAAGCCCAATCCATAGACAGCGCCACCACCGGCTCCACATTTTTTACCCATTTTTTTACTTAAATTAAATTTTATTATATAATTTATTATAGCAAAAAAAGCCAAAAAGCCCAATATTTAAGCCTCCTAGGGGCTTTACAAAAACAAAAAAATATACTATCATATAGCAGTCGTTATTATTTGGAGAGTTGGCAGATCCCGCGCAGCGGGACCCCGCTTTGCGGGGGTGGGTTAGAAGAGCGATCTATATGTACAATGTTTATATTTTACAAAGCATTCAGTATGGTAGATATTATATAGGTCATACAAATAATTTGGTAGATAGACTACACAGGCATAACAAGGGTTATGTAAAATCTACCAAAAAGTTTGTGCCTTGGAAGTTGATTTATTTTGAAAACTATAATACAAAGTCCGAAGCTTGCATGCGAGAAATAGAAATAAAAAGTTATAAAGGCGGCATAAAGTTCAAAAAAATATTAGGGCTTTGGAATGACTAATTTATTTTTTATGGAGAGTTGGCAGAGTGGTCGAATGCGGCGGTCTTGAAAACCGTTGAGCCGAAAGGTTCCGGGGGTTCGAATCCCTCACTCTCCGCCATTTGAAAATCAAAACTCTAGAATAACCACAATTACTAGGAGAGGTGGCAGAGTGGTTGAATGCGGCACCCTGCTAAGGTGTTACTCCGTTTATTCGGGGTCGAGGGTTCGAATCCCTCCCTCTCCGCCATGATATCTTTTTATCGGATAGACCCGACTGCCCAAAGGGGTGGTTTTTTGTTTGCTAAAGTTTATTAATTCATATAATATAAAAATATAATAGAAATTATGAGAAATATCACAGCATCTAAATTATATGATTATATGCAATGTCCACATAGAGTGTGGCGAGATATTTATGGACCTCAAGATGAAAAAATAAAAAAGACTAATCCATTTGTACAATTATTATGGGATAGGGGTATTGTGTATGAAAAAGAAGTAATATCTAAAAGTGGTAAATTATTAGATTTATCAAATGGATCTCTAGAACAACGCTTTAAGTCAACTATAGAAGCAATGAATAAAAAAACACCCTTAATTTATCAGGGCGTTCTTATAAATGATAATATAGTTGGTATTCCCGATTTATTAAAATTAATGCCAGATGGCACATATATACCAGTAGATATCAAGTCAGGAGCTGGTAGAGAAGGTGTGGACGAAAATGAAGGTGAAGAAGGTAAATTAAAAAAACACTATGCTGTTCAACTTGCGCTATATGTTGACGTTCTAAATAAACTTGGTTTTGAAAATAAAAAACAAGGACTTATTATTGATATAAATGGCAATGAGGTTATTTACAATCTAAATGAAACAATTGGTCTAAAAAATAAAATGACCTTTTGGGAATTATATGAACAGACATTTAATAATGTTTCTATACTAGTAAATAATGAAGATAAAAATAAACCTGCTTTAGGTGGTATATGTAAATTATGTCCTTGGTATAATAGTTGTCATAAATGGGCAGAAGATAATGATGACTTAACGGGCTTATTTTATTTGGGCAGAAGTAAACGTGATGTATTAGAAGAAGATGCTAATATTCACAATATTCAAGACATTTTGTCCATTGATGTAAAAGAACTAATTGAATTAAAAAAAGAAGATAAAAATTTATTAAAGGGAATTGGTCAAGCTACTATAGAAAAAATAGTCAAGAGAGCTGATGTTTTAAAAAATATAAAAAAACCAGTTTTGTATAATAAAATATATTTACCTTCTGTATCATATGAATTATTTTTCGACATAGAAGATGATCCTACTCAAGAATTTGTATACCTACATGGAATATATCAAAGAAATAATGGTAAAGAAAAATTTATTGATTTTACTGCAAAAAATATAAGCCTTGAAGAAGAAAAAACAGCATGGCAAAATTTTTGGGGCTATATAAAATTTTTACCAAAAAACGATTTTGCAGTTTATTACTATTCTCCACATGAAAAAAGTACTTATAGAAGAATGCAAAAAAAATATCCAGATGTAATATCAGAAAAAGAGCTTGAATCATTTTTTGAAAATCCAAATGTTATAGATCTATACGGTGTCGTATTAAAAAATACAGATTGGCCATTGAGTAGCTATTCCATAAAATCATTAGCCGTATATCTAGAATTTAAATGGAGGGATGAAACACCGTCTGGAGCATTGTCTATTGAGTGGTTTAATAAATATATAGAAACTGGTGATAAAAAAATATTAAAAAGAATATTGTTATATAATGAAGATGATTGTAAAGCTACTATGATTTTAAAAGATGCTTTATATCAAATGAATAAAAAGTATTAAAAAACAACCTATAATAGGTTGTTTTGTTATAAATAATTTATAACTCCCCATTTTCTTCCAACACTTTTACAGCATTGAATACTTTATCTTTATCTAAATTATCCTTAGCTATTATCTTTAATGCTTCAATGGTTTGATCATAAATTAATTCCAATCCTTTATTTACAACTTGCTCCCATTGATCAAAATCTAATTGTGGGGCTCCAAGTAATATTTTAATAATTTCACTAAAATCACGATAAGTTAATCTATATATAAGAAAATTATTTTCTAAATATTGCTCAGCATCCTCACAACCTTGTATATCATACAACCAAGTATTAATTAAATCTTGATTAATTTGAGAAAAACTTTTTTGAATAGCCTCTAATGTCTTTATGTATTTATCAACTTTTTCCTCAGGTCTTATCTCTATACCACCCTTGGCATGCGCAAGAGTATTATTTCTCTGGTCAATTAAATCTTTAATACTTTTAATACCCTTTGTGTCCAACCCAACCAATTGAAAAATTTCCGGAATGGTACGCTCATTGATTAAAGCTATATCAAAAACTGATTTTTCATCTGACAATAGCACGTCTTTACTTCTACCAGCAACTCCACAAAAGAAAAGGTTACAAGATTCAGTTTGTATTTGGGAAATTCTTAAAATTTTGTATTGTAACGCTAGCATAAAAAGCAGGTGAAACGGCATGATTGAAAAAGATTTTCCTGTACTTTCCGAAGTTTCTAGTGCTAGAAAAGCATTCCAAAGGTGCTCTATGTAGTCATTTTCGAGTTTATTCTTGCGAATGGGTAAATAGTTAAGAATTTTTTGAGGATCTTCATACATATAGCTACCTGATTTTTGATTCAATATAACTAAGTAATGTTCTAACTGTATTTATAATTAATACTGCTTCTGGCTCCTCTAATACATGTTCATTTGGGTGTGCTCTACTTCCTTGATTTCTCACAGGATTAAGAGAATCTGAGATGGAGGCAAGATTTCTTACAATATTTTGTACTTCTGTTGATTTTACTGCAATTTTTAATTTTGTATGTTCGGAGAAAATTTTTTTTACTAATACGACCAGTCCATCTTTTTCTAAAAAATTAATCCCTTCATTTTTACAAACTTCCCGCAAATACCCATGAAATGCAGTATGAACTCTATCTACCGCGCTTGCAGCTTTTCTATGTTCTATTAGGCTTTTTGCATCTTCTAATATTTCAAGAACATGATCAGCACTTAATAAATCAGGCTCCGATAAATAATCGCCGTTATCCAAGATTTCAGCTTCTTTTAATAAGGATGTTTGTAGTTCATTTGTTCTAGTTTTTGGGCCCTCCCCAATAGGAAATCTTTCAATGATACCCCGAATAATCTTTGCCTGCTCTTTTGGTGTAGAATTTTGAAAGATCGTAATAAATCGTTCTCTTGTGGTCCCTTCTATAGAATACGGATCTTTTACCAAATCACAATATTCAGGATAAAATTCGCTATGAGTCCTGTATGTAAAATCTCCTAGATAACCACTTTCTACGCCGATATACCGATTTACAATTTTAATGATTAAGTTTTTAGTTTTCATAATTATTCTTCCCAAAGTTTAGCAATAGTTTCTTTGGTTTTTTCTTCATAAATATCAATCAGTTTTTTGGCAGATTCCACAAGGGCGCGCTCGGCTTCGATTTTTTCCACGATTTGTTTTTGGATTTCGAGAGGTGGGAGGGGGATTTCTTGATTGATGACAAAATCTCTAGTAACTCCAGTTACACCTACACCAATAGCACTATCTTTAACTCTTTCGGCTACTATTTCGGTAATAAGCCATAAATACTGCGGATCTAAATTCTTTCCCTTTGACACTAAAGCTGTTAAGTCTTGATTGATTGCATAGTCTTGGTCGGCTATTGCAAACTTCCCAACTGATACGCGTGTAATTAATATTGTCGAACCTTTTGGAGCAATTTTACTTGAGCTATTTTTCAATCCTTGCTCGGTTATCATTTCGCAACCTTTAATCCTATGATCATTTGAAAAATATCTTGCTGAAAGCCAAGGAATATTTCCACCCCAATATTTTTCTTCTGTTCGCGGTGGAGTGCCGCCACCAAAAATATCGCAAACATCTCCCAACTTCACTTTCTCCCACTCTGGATCAATATCAATTTTTGGCTTCCAATTATCAACTATTTGTTTGGCGCCGGCGATAATGCCTGCGTATCCGTCCAACTCCGCCACGATTTTCTCTTGGATTTCTAGAGGCGGGAGAGGGACTTTAATTTTTGACACAGCTTTGACAGTTATCATCGGAATACCAACACCCTCTTTGATCGAACTAAAATCAAAATTTTTCAATTGGTAATATATATATTTTTCATTTACTTCTTTGCTCACAGTCACGGCTATCGTTGTTTGTGTACAAGTAAAATCATCTGCCTGAGGGAGTTTAATTGAGCCGACTGTTCCTCGAGCACCAATAACAATCGTTTTCTTACCAAAAGACAATTTTGTTTTATCTGAATATGCCCAGGGCTCGTCAGAAGTGTCAGCGCTAAAAATTGGACGTCCATTTCCAGTCAAATCACCCTTTATTAAAGTTTCTCCCATTCTAATCTCTGTAATTTCTCCCAACTCCACTATCGGCCATTTAGAATTGGCGTAATCGACCGCTGTACGATAGCGATCTCCGGAAAGATTGTAGTCGCCATTTTCAGCTATCCTGGATTTACTTACATTCCATGCAAAGAGACTGTTTTCTAATAATAATGAATTTTCACTGCCTGTTTGTATTGTAATATCTTGTGCTTGTAAAGTTTTTAGTGCATGAGGCAGGTCATTCCTATTATTAGCGCGCCTTTGTGCACCAAGATCAAAGCCATCATTTAAAATCTTTATAAATAAAATATCTTCGGTCTTTTTTGCTAGTTCGTTATTAAAAAGTAAAATACTGGTTTTTACTCCACTATATGGCTGGAATACACCGCTAGGCAAACTGACCACCGCATATAGTCCGTCATTGACAAGGTTTTTGCGCAGCTGTTTGTGTGCACTGCCCGATTGGAAAATTATTCCTTCTGGTACAATCACACCCGCTCGTCCTTTTGGCTTGAGGTGATTCATGATGTAGTCCACAAACAAAACTTCTGACCTACTAGATTGCACACTAAATTTACTATGCGGACGTACACCACCTTTTGGCGACATAAACGGTGGATTGGCAAGTATTACATCAAACTTGTCATTCCAGCGCTCATCCATTCCCAAGGCATCATATTGAAATATTTTTGGATTTTTGAATTGATGGAGATACATATTGACCTGGGCAATTCGCACCATACCAGGGTCAATATCGTAGCCCTCAAAATTTTGAAAAAGTTTTTTTCTGTCGTCTGGTGTAAGCGGTTTTTCTTTTTTATTCGGATCATCTTTACCATCATGTTGTTCAAGAATATGTTTGTAAGAACCCACCAAAAATCCACCTGTGCCACAGGCTGGATCAAGTATCTTATCGCCTTTGGTCGGATTGATAGCATCAATAATAAAATCAATAATGTGACGAGGGGTACGGAATTGTCCAGCATCGCCTTGAGATGACATTATAGAAAGTAAATATTCATAACCATCGCCCAAATCTTCTGGATGAGAATAATCAAAGTAGTTTATTTCTTTTAAAAATAATCCAAAAACCTCCGGTGAGCGATATGGCAAAAAAGCAGATTTAAAAATATTTCTAAACAGCTCGGGCAATTGTTTGGCCTGTGAAAATTTGATCAGTGCCTCTGAATACAAATTCATTCTTTCTTGATTGCCAAGTCTGCTATCCATCAGACGAGTCCAAGCATATATTTCCAAATCATCAGTAAAAAAAGACGGCGAACCACCAGCCTTAATAGCTGATTGATCCATGTCATCCATAAATTTATAGATAAGTGCGTTGGTGATTTGGTCAATTTGTGATGTTGGATTTGGCACTACGCCCACAAGGACTTGCCTAGCCGCATCAATATGTCGTTTTGTTTCTGATGTAAGCATAAGCTTTAATTCATAAAAGTATTAAGTGATACATAATCCTTAATGTATCGTGGCACGAGCTCTTTAAAACCATTTAGCCTTTGATATTCGGAAAAATCAAATGAAGCGCAGTGATAAAAGTCAGCCGGCTGGTTTCGTTTGATAATATCGCGGACTTCTTCATCTACAATATACGCCTTGAAAAACATTTTTATTGCCTGGTATTTTTCCGGATCAATTTCTTGATTATTAAAATTTACTTCTTGGAATTTATCCCATTCTGATTCCAGTAAATCATCTTTCATTTCAAAAGCGTCTTTGTCACCAAAAGCAACCTGCAAAAATTCTTTAACACTAATTCGACGATCAATATTGAAAATTTTTCTAATTTTATCTAAATTAAGGAAATATTTTGGCTTATCAAGTACGTGTTTTTTGGCAAAATCCTCCGCTTCTTCGCTGTCACCATTTTCCCAAAGATTTTTAAGCGTTTCATTACTAAGGATATCTTCTTCGACTGCCCGTCTAAATCCTTCTCGATCAATACGCATACCATCTACTCCAACTGATTTTTCAGTAACTGATGCAATTTCATCACTTTCCGCCAAGTCAATTGGCCCTTTAAAAATTTTATTTCCGTTTTCGTCCACAAACTCACCCTGTTCTACTTGATTAGCAGTTGCATCTTCAGGAGTTTTTATTTGTTTAATTGCAGGTAGCTTAATTTTTTCATCATAAGGAAATTCATTTTCAAAATATTCGCAGGTGGCAAAGAAATCAAAAAATTTAAAATGCTCTTTTGGTTCAATAATAGTTTCGTCTGAATTATAATCCTCATATTCAAAAATATATTTGCGAGTACCTCGCCCTTTTATCTGCACAAAATCTGCCGGAGAAAAAACAGGACGCATCAAGGCTAGATTTAAAATATCTTGGCAATCATAACCAGTAGTCATCATGCCTACAGTAACGGCAACTCGAGTTTTACTGGAATCATAACCTTCTGGTTGTTGCGCCTTACCGGAAAGCATATTATTAGCAAAATTTATAGTCATTTGCTGAGCATTTTGTACAAGAGAAGTAACCTGAACAGCAAAATCTGATTCATTATATTTATCTGGCCATCTTTCAAAAGCCAACTTGTTTAGAATATTTGTAATTTTAGCGGCATGCTTTTGGGAAACACAAAAAACGATAGATTTGCCAAATAACTCTACATCCATTTTTTTGGCTACCGGATCATAAAGTGCGTTATCCATAAAAGCCTTACACATAGCGATGTTCGTTTCTTCATTGAAAAATTTCTTTTCATATTGTCGCTCAGTAAATATTTCATCAAAAAATTCACCATCTTCATTTGTTTTATGGACCGCTAATCCTTCATCAGAAAGTAAATCAGTGGTTATTTCTGTTCGAGCATCTACCACGATCGGATTAATCAAAAAACCTTCATTTACTCCGGCGACAAGATCATAACGAAAAGTTGGTTCACCTGATTCACAACCAAAAGTTTTGTAAGTATCAAGAAGTTGTCTTCTTTCAAATTCTCTTTGCGTGTCAGTGTTTTCTCCGTCAAATCCTTTGAGGTAATCTTTTGGTGTAGCAGTTAACCCTAATTTATAACCAACGAAATATTCAAATACAGCACGACTATTTCCACCAATAGATCGGTGTGATTCATCAGAAATTACAAATTCAAAATCGGTTGGTGAAAATTCTTTTTTGTATCTGTCGCCTGCTAGAAACGTTTGAATTGTGGAAACTACAATTTGCGCATTCTGCCAAGAATCTCGTGAGTCTTTGTAAATCACTGTTGCATAGTCTTTGCCTAGATAATTTCTAAATGCTTTAAATGCTTGATCTTCAAGTTCAAGGCGATCAACTAAAAATAAAACTCTACGTGCATTACCAGATTTAAGGAATAGCTTGATGACAGCAGCGGAAATAAGAGTTTTTCCTGTGCCTGTTGCCATTTCAAACAAAAAACGATTCTGTCCTGATTGCACTGAAGTTTGTAAGCTTTTTATTGCATTTACTTGGTATGGTCGGAGTTGTTTTAAATTATTATTTTTTAGAAATTCTCCTCGAGTGTCAGTGTTTTGAAAAGCCGGATCGTTGGCAAAGACCGGCATTTGCGATTCAATAATATAATTTTCATCTACTTTTGTTTCAACAAGCTCTTTTGGATTTGGCTCCCATTTTTCAAATTGAGTAATTGACTCTTGGGTAGGGAATTTTGAAATTACTTCTGGGTTGCCATGTTTGGTATCCCAAAAATAATGAATATTGCCGTTTGAAAGAATAACAAAACGTGCATTGACGTTGCGAGCATAATTTCTAGCTTGTTCTTTGGCAGAAAACGGATCAATTGATTCTTTTTTTGCTTCTAAAACAACAAGGGCACGACCATCTTTGTCCAGTAACAAAAAATCAATAGCCCCACGACGACCGTCGCTGGTTATAGCATTTTCCAAATTTTGATCCAGTTCATTGAACTTTACGCCCGCCTCAAGTTGGATATTGGCTTTACCGTTTTTATTATCATCAAAACGCCACCCTGAATCTTCAAGTAACTTATTTATTTTTATTCGAGCTTCAGCCTCTTTTTTCATGAAATATATTTAATATACTACTTTATAATCCCATTTTTAAAGCAAAAAGTCAATTATTAGCCTAATATAAGATAAAATTCTATTTTACAATACTTATAATTTTATTTTTTAATATTATTTTACTACTCGGAATACAGTTCCAGCACGATGTAGCCCGCCACGACAATTTATTATCGGAAGACCCAACTGCCCAAAAGGGTGGTTTTTGTTTAAGTTTGCTCAATGTCTAAAACAAAGTTATAATATATTTATGGATATAAAATTAAACATCAATTTGTGGTTAATTCGTATATACGCCTTGACTATTATAGTGGTTGTCTTTGCTGATATTTTGGAGGGGGCTGCCTTCAAATTAGTTATGACTATGGCTGTTTTACTTATTATTTTGCAATCATTTTTTATCACAAGAAAAAAACCTCAAGCAGAACAAACACAAACTGACAAATAAATACTTTGGTATATAACTACTATCTAATCTAGCTCACTACTTTGTGCTAGCACGAGGATGTTAAAAAGAACCCTTCGATTACACTCAGGGCTGTTTTCTTGTTTGTTAAATTACAATTTATCTAAATTTTACTAAGCTTTTAATTAGTATACCTATATGTTATTATTTAACAAAAGATACTAAAAAAACAAGTAATGAAAAAAAATAAAACAAACATTATTGCCACTATCGGACCAGCATCTTTGAATCTTAAAACTTTTCAAAAAATGGCTGAGCAAGGTTTTGATTTTGTGCGCATCAATACTTCATATGGAGACATCAAACAATATGATCGTATATTAAATAACCTAAAAAAAATTAAAGTCCGGAAAAAAATCCAAGTGATTTTGGATATCAAAAATCTAGATATACTAGAATACGCCCAGAAAAATAATATAAAATATATTGCCCTGTCTTTTACTGAAAGCCCAAAACAGATTGAAGCTGTACGTCGTTCTTTGCCTGGTTGTTTTGTGATTTCAAAGATTGAAACCCGTGTTGGAGTCAAAAATTTTGACAAAATACTAGATGCTTCAGATGGTATTATGATTGGACGCGGTGATTTGGCAAATGCAGTTTCATTGGCGGACATACCTCCCCTACAAAAAGAATTTACCAAAAAATCCTTACTTAAACAAAAGTTTTTTGTTGCTGCTACAGAAATGATGCTTTCCATGACTAAAAAAAATAAACCTACTCGAGCTGAGGTCAATGATGTGGCTACTGCTGTATTTGATGGTTCACATGCCGTTATGCTTTCTGAAGAAACAGCTATAGGCAAATACCCTGTAGAAACAATAAAAATAATGAAAGATATTATAGACAAAGCTGAAAAATGGCTGCATAAAAAAGATTTGGTAGATCAAAAAATAAAACAAGAATTGAATCTAAGAGAATTCCGTGTAGCTATATTTGGTTCGGCCCGGATCAAAAAAAATGACAAATTATACCGACAGACCTTTGACCTAGCCAAAGAAATAGGCAAGAATAATATTGACATAGTGACAGGAGGAGGTCCTGGTCTGATGATAGCAGCAAATTCTGGACACGCAGCTGGAGATAAGGATAATAAATCAGATTCATTTGGCCTTAGAATCACGTTGCCATGGGAAATAAAAGATAATCAATATTTAGAAATAAAAAAAGATTTCGATAAATTTTCAAATCGCTTGGATTATTTTATGGCCCTATCTGGTGCAGTAGTTGTGATGCCAGGCGGTATAGGGACATGTTTAGAATTTTTTTATGCTTTGCAGCTTACCCAAGTAAAACATGTACATCCTATACCTATTATTCTTATGGGGAAAATTTGGAAAAAATTGTATGCCTGGATAAAACAATATCCTATGAAAGTAGGATTTATCAGCCCTCATGACATAGACAACGTGTATGTTGCTGAGACCAATGAAGAAGCCCTGGACATAATACTCAAGCACTATAAAATATTTAACGAAAAAGGTGCAAATTACTACAAAGATATCAAGCCGTATAAAATAAATTAAGAAAAAAATATAATAGATAAATAAGCTAATTGGCCTTGATTAATCGGGTAAAATAGTGTAAAATCCCCTTGCTGTATTTAACTTAAGCTAAATACAATTAAATAGCCATTTTTGTCCTCGTAGCTCAGTGGATAGAGCGTTTGGTTGCGGTCCAAAAGGTCGTAGGTTCGACTCCTACCGGGGACACCATTTTATAAAAACAACACAAAAGTGTCGTTTTTTTATTTTACAAAATATGTTATAATATAGGCGTTAAATCTAAAAATAAAATTATGGCCAAAAACGAAAAAAAAGAGCCAAAAAATGAAGAACTAGACGCGGAGCATGCAGACGATGATTTTGGTGAAATATTGGCTCATTGGGAATTTCATGAATATGAAAAACCAACTCGCAACAAAAAATGGTATATTTGGTTTGCAATAATATTTATAATACTTATATTATTATCAATTTCTGATTTTAGCATCACAGTGTTTACCTATGCTGATAGAACATTTGATATTTCTTTTTACCAAAACCCTCTGTTTGTAATATTGATAGCTTTGTTTGCTTTGGTATATTTTTATACAGAAAGACAAGAACCAAACAAATTGAACTTTTTTGTTGCTGAAGATGGCATACTAATTGAAGATAGATTAGTAGAATACAAAGATATTGAAAGCTTCTACATAGTATACCAACCACCAGGAATAAAAAATGTATACTTTCAACCAAAAAATCATATACTACCTTTGATAACCATACCTCTTGAAGACAGTAACCCCGTAGAGCTAAGACACATACTGTTGGATTTTATAGAAGAAAACCTAGACAAAGAAGATGAACCAGCTAGCGACAGCCTCTCACGTGCCTTGAAGTTATAAAAATAAATTTCATAAAAAGACCCTTTTAAGCTGAACAAAACGTTCAGCTTAATTTAACCTCAATTTATGCCTCCTAGACTGACTACAAACTTAGAAATAGACAAATTACACTCTATTGCGGACAAACTAGAGCGTGATCTAAAAAAAATAGGTATAAAAACTATTGCTGATTTGTTGTGGTATTTTCCTTGGCGATATGATGATTTGAGTCAGATAAAAAAAATATCCGAACTAGAAGAAAATGAGATCAGTACTATAAAAGTCAAAGTAAAAAACATGCGGAGTTATCGGTCATTTAGAAAAAAAATGATGATTACTGAAATGCTGGCCGGAGATGAAACAGATGACATAAAGGCTATATGGTTTAGACAAAAATTTGTCAGCCAAATAATAAAACCTGGCGATGAAATATACCTGAGCGGAAAGCCTCAGAAAAAAAACCTTGTCTGGCAGCTTACTAGCCCAGTCTATGAAAAAGTAAAAAACATACAAGACGAACAAATACACAGCGCTCGCCTAGTGCCCATGTATCATCTCAGCGGAAAAATCACCCAAAAACAACTTCGCTTTCTCATGAGCAAGGCCATAAAAGATACCCCTGAGATAGAAGATCCCTTGCCTGTAGAAATATTAAACAAAGAAAAGTACCCCTGGCTTGATGAAGCTATCAAGGAGATACATTTTCCTAGTGACGAAAATAAGCTAAAATTAGCCACAAAAAGACTAAAATTTCAGGAACTTTTCTACCTTCAGTGCAAATATCGTCTAGCCAAACAAGATTATCAAGCACAAAAAAGCTACAAAATATCTCCCCACAAAGAAACACTAAACCAAACTGTAAATAAACTACCTTTCCAATTGACCATGGACCAACAAAGTTCTTTGGCAGATATATTGGCAGACCTACAAAAAGACCACCCTATGAATAGATTGGTAGAAGGAGACGTGGGCTCTGGCAAGACAGTGGTAGCTATGTTGGCTGCGCTGGCTACTATTTCAGCTGATTTTCAAACAGCCCTCATGGCTCCTACAGAAATTCTTGCCAATCAACATTTTGTTTCTGCCAAAAAAATAATCCCCAAAAAATATCATTCACAGATAGTCTTGTTTACCAGAGCCCAAATATTGTCAGGAGATGATACAAAACTGAGTAAAAAAGAAATAAACGCCCAAATAAAAAACGGTAAAATAAAATTTATTATTGGTACACATAGCTTGATTCAAGAAAAAGTAAACTACAAAAATTTGGCTATGGCCATTATAGACGAACAACACCGTTTTGGGGTCGGGCAAAGACAGGGCCTCAAAAACAAAAACTTAGAAGACAAAGTGCCTCACCTATTGTCTATGACAGCCACTCCTATCCCCCGCACACTATCGCTGACTCTATATGGAGATCTAGACATATCACTCATAAAAGAAAAGCCAGCTGGTAGAAAAGCCGTCAAAACTTTTTTG
>PKTI01000055.1 GCA_002869235.1 Candidatus Parcubacteria bacterium | reverse complement strand
CCGACGAAGACGGCAATCTCAACATGCGATTCATCGTCGAGATCGCTCGCGACCCCGAGACCAACCAGCCCCTCCGCAAGGAAACGGTGGTTTCCAACTTCAACATCCGCGTGGCGCAGTGCGTGATCAACGACATCGAGTACCTCGAAGGTCTCGACGGTCTGATCGGGCAGAAACGCGAGTTCCTCACGTCCATCATCGCCGCCAATTCGGCTGCCGAAAAGGCTGAGCAGGACATGCTCACCGCCGAAGCGACGGGCAAGAAGGACGTCGAGGTTGCTCGCTACGACGCCAAGCAGAAGGCGGAGAAGAAGATCGCCGAGGTCAAGAACCAGAAGAAGCAGGCTCTGATCAACGCGGAGAAGAACCTGGCCGTTGCCGAAGACAACTACTACGCCGCCCTGGATCAGAGGGAAACCTGGATCCTCAAGGGCAAGGGCGAGGCCGAGAAACGTCGTCTGGCCATGGAGGCTGACGGCGCCATCGTGACCAAGCAGGAGTACTACAAGAAGGCCTGGGAGGCCTACCGTGATGCTCTGGTCAAGCAACGCCTGGTTCCCGACGTGACCACGTCCTACGACGCTGGCAGCATGCCGGCGGGTATCGTGGTTCTCAACGCCATCGACCATCAGCTCCAGCAGGAGCTGGGCATCGATCTGACGTTCGAAGCCGGCGGTGGCAGCAACTAGCTGCAACGCCGACGTCCCTCGGACAGAAGATCAACTCTGAAACCCCTAGAAGAATGAGGAGGACATGATGTCCAGCTTCGGAGAATCCAATACCAAGAAGGGCACGGGGCAGTTTCGCACTCTCGTCGCGGCCCTGACTCTTGTGTTCGTCGGCCTGATCTGCTACTTCGCGTTCTGGAAGAACTGCGAGGCCGGCTACTACCACATCATCGAGCCCATCAACGGCAAGGGTAGCTACTCGGCCCGCATGGAGCCCGGTCGCTACCTGCTCGGCTTCGACAAGAAGCACGAGTGGGAGATCTCGAGAACTTTCTGGTTCTCGGCCGATGAAACCGAAGGTTCGCCGACTGATCAGTCGGTCGGCGTCCGCTTCAGTGACGGTGGTACCGCCAAGATCAGCGGTTCCGTCCGTTACACCATCGGCGAGGACGAAGACAAGTTCATCGCCATGCACATAGAGTACCGCAACCAGAGCAACTTCCTGGATCGAGCCATCAACCAGCTCGTGACGGAGACGCTCACGCTGACGGCTACCCTGATGCCGGCGGAAGAATCCTACACCACCCACAAGGCCACTTTCACCCAGTGGGCTCTGGATCAGCTCAACAACGGCGTCTACCTGGTCACCACCAAGTCGGACACCACTATCACCTCCGACGGCGAGGTGCGGATCACTTCCCGAGCTATTCCTCGACGTGATCCCCGTACTGGGGAGATCATGCGCAAGGAGTACAGCCTCAAGGACTTCGATGTGCACTTCTCGCAGTTCGTGATCCAGGATCCCGACTACGAGACCTCCATCCTGGCCCAGATCAAGACCAAGCTGACCAACCTCATGGGCAAGGTCGCCAAGATCGCGGAAGCGGAACTGGCAGCAGCCCAGGAGAAGCAGGCCAAGGCTGAAGGTGAGTACAACGTGGTCACCGCCTACTACGAGCAGGAGGTCGACAACGTCGTCAAGATCGTGGAGGAGGAGCGGGACAAGACCATCGCCGAGACGCAGTCGTCCCAGCGTCGCGAAGTCGCGGCCCTGGACAAGAAGACTGCCGACTGGCAGAAGAAGGCCGACATCCTGTCCGGCCAGGGTCAGGCGGAATACAAGCGGCTGCTGCAGAGCGCGGACAGCAACTTGGACATCCGTCTCGAGATGTGGCTGGTTTCGCACCAGGCACGCGCGGCGGCCATTGCCAATGGCCAGTCGCCGGTGCCGCACACCGTTCTCCAGCAGGGCCTGTCCACCGCGGACCGGAACCTGGAGATCATGGGTGTCGAAGCCGCCCGCAACCTGCGGAAGGACCACGACGACGGCTCCACTCCCTAGTAGGGAGCGATCGTTTCTTGTGTCGGGGCGAGCCTAGCTCGCCCCGACCTCACATCAATCGCTCGCTAGGAGGTGAGCTGGAATGAATCGTCAAATCATCGAGTACCGTCGGAAACGGAAGCAATTCCGCTCCTACGGTATCTGGGGGCTGGTCGGTGCCGGCTTGATTTTTCTCTTGTTCGGCACCCCCTTCCCCACCCCGTTCGTCATCGTACCGCTGATCTACCTCAGCATCATCCTGGCGGCACTGTCGCTGGCCATCTTCGTGGCCGGCAGCATGCCTCCCAGTACCAAGATGCTGACGATCATCGCCCGCGAGACGCACGGCTACATCACCTGCGGCATCCTGATCGACCGTCTCGGCATCTCGTCCGTCACGGCGGAAAACGTGATCAAACGCCACTTTCTCGATGGCTACCTCGTCCTGATGAACAAGGTGACCAACGAGACCCAGCTGGCGCAGTGGATCACGCAATTCGTCGGCGTCGGCCCCGATGCCCCCGGCATCGCCTGCCCCAACAGCGGTGATGAAGACCGTCCGTCCGAGTCTGACATAGACTTGGGCGAACTGACCTCGGAGCTCCCGGAGATGGATGTCAGCGATATCAACAACATGATACTCGCCAACACCATGCACCTGGGATCCTCGGGTCAGCCCACCGACATCCGTCGAGGTGGCCGCCGACGCTTCTAGTCGTCGACGTAGCCTCAGAACCACCAACCGCAAGAGAAGAGAAGGAGGAAGCGATGTCGGAAGACACTCGCGCGGATGCCGCTGCCGAAACCACTTCGGAAACGACGGCGGAAAACCATCTGCTCTGCCAGTGCTGCGAGCCTGGTAAGCCCCTGGTCCCCAAGTTGGATATGGGGCAGACCACCGACGGTCGTGCCAAGATCGCGATCTGCATCTACCACAAGCCCGACAAGTCGGTCTACGTGCTCAACGAGACCGACGGCAAGTACGAGCTCCGTGACGACCTCGAGGCGAGGGGCGCCCAGATCGTCGTCAAGGAGACCGGTGAACCCTTCGGCCAGACCGAAGCGCCGCCGAGCTTGCTCGATCTCGAGGTCGACGACGAAGTTCGACCCGAGCCGGAACCGGATTCGGATCCGACTCCTCCCGATTCGGGAGACAGTCGCCCGGCCACCGGACCGACCCGGACCGACCTCGAAGGCGACGGCTTCTACTAGCCATGGTGCAAGAGAAGTACGACCTGACCGGGCATCTCCAACGCTGGTCCATCGATGCCGATGCCGTCTGTGACGGCATCGGCTGGACCAGCAGAAACCCCGAACTGCTCAGGCAAGAAATCGAGGACATGCAACGGCATTTCCCCTACTTCTACCTGACGGTCTCTACCGACACCAAGATCCGACAGGGCAACGTGTTTTGCCCACAGTGCGGTGACCTGCTGACGGTAGCCGAAGGAGCTGGTCTGAGCTGCATCTGCTGCTCATCCCTATACAACTTCCCTCGGGAAGCACTCCTCGGCTGGATTGGGCGCATACCCAGTCTGATAGGCCACATGGTTCGCGGAGAGTTCGGCAAGAGCGGAAGCGTCAGAGGTAGGCCCTTCCTCAAGAAAGTCCACTCTCGCCTACGGCGAATGGACGATCAGAGTGCTGACTGGCTTCGCAGCCAGTTCATGACTCGCGAGGACAAGGTCTACTTTGCCCCAAACGTTTTCGCCTTCTATCCCCACAATTGGCCAAGAGGTGGCCCCCGCGTCCTAGTGGCAAAGGAATACTTTGACGAGGTGCTCTTCACGGGCTCTCGCCATTCGCATTCCGACTTCCACGCCTATTCGGACATGGGTAGCAACCTTCTCCAGTTGTGCATCTTCGGTTCATGGCATCAAATGACGATGCGGAGTGTCCTTCAGCAACGAATAGTGACCAAGGTCATCATCGACCTAATGGTCGCCGATCTCGTCGCTGTCGGCAAACTCCAAAACGTCGCCAGTTCGCTCGGCACTTCCGTACACAATCTCTACAATTGGATCGGCAAGTCCGGCCGTAGCGATAGATTCCGGCGGGAATACGACCGCCACGTTCAGCTCAGCTGATCGTAAGGGGCTACGGCAAATGCGCAAGCAGGAGCTGTGGCCCCGTTTTTCTTATCACCCCAACCACCCGCAAGAGGAGTCTTGTCATGCGCAAGCTGCCAACTGTCTACTTCTGCAGTGATGCCTGGCGAAAAGCTACCAATGAAGTACAGCGGTGGTTTGACATCGGTATGGAGCGAGAGGGCAAGCGCTTTGAGTGCGCTATGTACCCCCTAGCTGCGCTAGAGACAAGATCCAGTAAATCTCCTCTGGAGATGGTTGGTCTTGATGATATCGACAAAGTAGTCGTGACTCATGTGCTCTGGCCACACGATAGGTTCAAGGACTACGGTCCTGGACATGCCGGTTTCAACCCAGGTGTCAATGAACACTTCAACCCAATGGTTGAAGCCATGATCCGGCGCTATCCTCAGATCGAGGCCTGCGCCAAGATGCATTCCCACACCTTCAAAGCACGTTCCCTATCAGAGGGAGACAAGAAGTGTCATATCTTCAACTCCGTTGATTGGTACAGATCAAAGGGGCTCGACACCATGTTTAGCTTCCTGATCAGTCCCAACGGTAAAGACTTTGACCTACATTGCTTTGCGCCAGACAAAAAGGCGCGCATAGTCAGAGTCAAGATTCGCTTTGTTTCCAGGGGCCACTCCCTGATCAAAGCTGCCCGGTCCGCACCCTACTATCGGACAAAATCCGGTGCCCAGTGGTGCAACCACAACAAGGAATTACTGAAGGGACACTTCCCCGTGCTGAGAAATAACTTGCCATCCTTTGGTTGGAGACGCTACGTAGTGAAGATAGGCCCATCGGAGTACGTAATCTGCATACCCCCTCGCTTCCCCTATCAGGACTTGAGGCTCTATGCTGTTGATTACCAAAACGGTGAGTTTGTCTATCCTGTCTTGGATCTACCCACCTGGTGGCCAGATTCAGAAAAGCTAGCAGACTACAATCTGCTACAACTGGCCCAGTGGCTGGAAAAGGAGAGTAAACGATGAACGACCTAGAACTCTACTTCAATCGGGTGATGCCGGTAATCGGGCGTCAGCTCGAGGGAAAGCGAATCGCTTTCTTCAACCTCGAGCTGACACACTTGATTGCCGACGCCTTTGCCCGTTGCGGAGTCAGGGACATGTTGTTCATTGACTCCGCCAAGACCGTTGACCAGGGACCCTTTGTCCTGTCCTACGGTAGGCAGTACGCCAACCGCAACATCGGACAGGCAATAGCCCAACAGATCATCAACCACAACCAGTTGATCGCCGACTGGCGACACGAGCAGGTCGAAAAACTCGAAGCTGAACAAGCCAAGAGCCTGGACCTGATCGTTGCTGCCGGCAACATCGCTGACTACCATGAGCTCGCACGTTTTGATGTGCCCATGGTTTTCTTCCTGATGTTGTCAGGCGTGCCTGTCAATTCTCTGGTTCTGGTCAAGCACCCGGAGCTCCCGGATCCCAGCTCAGCGCTGGATAGTATCCGATCGGAAAACGTCTTGACGTCTACCGATATCGGCTATCGTCTGACCTGGTTGGACGCAAGTGATCTGGCCATGAACTTTGCCAAGGCCCTGCTCTTAAGGGGAAGCCCTTACGAGCGACACGACCTGGAAGACCTCATGTTTGGGCAAGGGCGCAACCTTGTCCTCCGCGGTCAAGCCAAATGGCCTTGGTGGATACACTACGTCAATCCTGAACTTAAACTGGATTACATCCAGAGAGTGATGGAACAACGCTACTTCGTACCCCAACCGCCTATCAACATACTCCAAGACAAACGAGTCATGGTGATAGGCTGTGGCACTGCTTCCTTGATGATTGGCGAGCTGATCAACTTTTGCAGGAGCCTGTTCTTGGTTGACCCCAAGAGCTTCAGCGCCTTCAATCCAGTTCGTCAACTTCTGGGAACAGACGCAGTCGGACAAGCCAAACCCAAAGCACTCATCAAGCATCTGACCGACAAAATCGGCAACAAGGCTGGTGAGTTCCAAACATCCGACCTCAAGGTCAGCGACAGAGATCCGCACAGCCTAGAGCAATTCGAAGCTACGTTGGACAGCTGGCAGCCAGACCTGGTGGTAGTCGCTACTGGGCGGACATACGACGACAACTATGCCATCTGCGAGCTTCTTCGTCGCCGAGGCATCAAGCACGTCGTCCCAACCGCATTTCCAGGAGCTACCCACTACAAAAACATCGTCGTCGACGGCCACGAAGGTCCTTGCTACGAGTGTATTCGAGGCAATACCAGTCTTGACTATGCTGATGGTGTCGATCTCAATGCCGAAGCACGAGAGATGTTTTACACGGATGTTGATGATCCGACTCAACCAGCCACAATCTTCGAGACCTGGCCCTCCAGCCACAGTCTACTCCGACTGAGTATGGAGCTCTTGCTCGACCCCACACTGAGGTCCGAGTGGTTCACTTCCTGCTTGGCCGAAGAAAGGACTTGTTTCGTGGGGGCCAACTTGACACAGAAGACCGATGGAGGTGCTTACGCATATGGCGTCACCTGCCCCGGTCAGATGGTAGTCTACGGAATGGATGAGCTGATTCGAGTGGATCAAGACAGCTATACCTGTCCCACCTGTCGGCGAAGCTATTCCGTCCGACACAAGATCAACACCGAAGGGAGTTAGCCGTGCCGGAAAGCAATCTGGTCCAGGCCATACTGGAAACAGCACGTGATCTGGCGACGGCTTCCTCCCGGAGGTTGTCGACCTCATTCGTGCTGCTGTCAATCATCGATGCTGCCGAAGGTGAAATCAAGGAGGCCCTGGATGCCTTCGATCTCACCGCGGTCAACATGACCGGCTGCATCGTCGAAAACACCTCAACCGAGCATCCGGGTCTGCTGCAAAGCGCCCGAGATAGCTTCCAACGGATTGCCAGAATGAGTGGCCAAGAGCAGCCGGACCTAGTCCACATGCTCCTTGGCCTGCTCGTCGTGCCACATACTAAAGTTCGAGATGCTCTGACATCCCGCGGTATCGATATCGTCCTGCTCCAATCCCGGCTCTACCAATTGGCTGGGATTGAGCAGCCGCGACACCGTTCTGCTGGAAATGCCAGAGTGCCTCGACAAGCTGTGTCGGGCAACGCCGTACCAGCACCTCAAGCACGGCAGATTTCCCAGCTCTCGCTAGGGACTCGATCCGTCTTGGGACAATGCTCCAAGGACCTGACCTGGCTAGCCAGTCAGGGTAAGCTCGATCCGGTGATCGGAAGGGAAAAGGAAATCACTCGTGCGTTCCAGATTCTTGGTCGCCGCAAGAAGAACAACCCGGTCTTCATCGGCGACGCCGGAGTAGGTAAAACTGCTTTGGCCGAGGGAATCGCTCGAATGATCGTCTTCGAAAACGACAAGGTCCCGGAAAAGATGCGCGACAAGCACATCTTGGCACTCAATCTCAGTAGCGTAATAGCCGGTACTATCTGGCGGGGTAGCTTTGAAGAGAAGATGGAAAAATTGCTGAGGGAGATCAAAGATCATCCTGAAGTGATCATCTTCATCGACGAGCTGCACACCGTCGTCGGCGCCGGCTCTGCTTCCAGATCCAATATGGACGTAGGCAATATCCTCAAGCCGGCTCTGGCTAGAGGTGACATCGTTTGCATCGGAGCTACTACCCTGGATGAGTATCGTGAGATCGAAAAAGATGAGGCTCTGGAACGACGCTTCCAGCCCATCACAGTAGATCCGCCCAGCCAGGAGCAAGCTCTGCGCATCATCAACCAACTGGCGGCCAACTACGAAGAGTACCACGGCGTCACCTACGATGATGATGCCCTGGAGGCTGCGGTGAAGCTGTCTGTGCAGTATATCCCCGACCGGAACCTTCCCGATAAGGCCATCGACCTGATCGACGAAGCCGGTTCTCGTAAGAGTATGAGTGGCGAAACCACCGTCACCGAAGGAGATATTGCTCAGGTGATCACCAGCTGGAAAGGAATTCCCATCCTGACCGGTAAACAGCAAAAGCAAAAACTCCTCGATCTGGAAGAGCAGTTGAAGGCCAAGGTGATTGGTCAAGACCATGCCATCGAGGCAGTCTGCAACCGTCTGGTAGCACTCCGCAATCCGGATAGGCCGATCGGGTCCTTCATCTTCATGGGTCCGACCGGAGTAGGCAAGAGCCTAGTTGCAGANTGTTGGCAGGATCTCTCTTTGGTGATAGCTCCGCTCTAGTGCAAATCGACATGAGCGAATATCAAGAGAAGCACTCTGTCAGCAGATTGGTTGGAGCTCCTCCCGGCTATGTGGGGCACGAAGAAGGTGGACAGTTGACCGAAAAGGTCAGACGCAAACCGTTTTGCGTGGTCCTACTCGATGAAATCGAAAAGGCCCATGTCGACGTCTTCGATCTCCTGCTGCAAGTGCTGGAAAAGGGTCATCTGACCGATGGTCAAGGACGCAAGGTGAGTTTCAAAAACACCATCATCATCATGACCTCCAATGTGGTACCGGAAACCAGTAGACAACTCGGCTTTGCCAGTGAAGAATCGTCGATCTCCGACGATGAAGCTCTGGCGCAGGCCTTGATGAAGAGAGGTTTCCGGAGAGAATTCCTCAATCGACTTGATCAGATCATCATGTTCCACGATCTTGATCACGAAGCTCTGACAAGTATTGTCAACCTAGAGTTGGACAAGACGAGTCGGGTCCTCCGTGATCGACACATGGAGCTGGCCGAAGTCACGGCCACAGTCAAAGATCTTCTGATCACCCAAGGATATAGCCGACAGTATGGGGCTCGCGAAATGCGTCGCACCATCGAACGGCTGATCATGACCCGTCTGGGCAGACTGATCCTGGAAGGCAACTTTCAGGAAGGTGATAAGATCATCGTCGACCTGAAGGAAGATACAATCGTTTTTTCAAAATAACATGCTACAAGAGCATGATGGGCTGACCCACGCTGGTCGGCCCCTTTTTTTATCCCAAACAAAAAACCACTTTATAAAAAAGTGGTTTTTAAATAAAAATTAATTTTCTACCGACGGCAGTTTTGCTCCTTTAAATATCAACCAAAACATAAATATCAATTCTCCCATAGTAAGATAATTAACTGACTCAATTAATGTTTTTTGCTCTGGAGCTATAATAGATATAGAAACAAGCAATAAATAACCAATGCCCGCAATAATAACTAAGGTGCCTAAAAATTTTGGAAAATACCCAGACTTGTAAACCAGCCAACCATAAGGCAAGAGCCATAAACCCCAAAATATAGAAGCTATTATCAAGCCCTGCTCACTCAAATTCAAAAATAATATAGCCAATGAATCGGCTACATCAGGATTATGAATTATATGCAAAGCCGCAAACTTGTTTAAATTATTTACCATGTCAATTGGTATGCCCAAAAAAGCAAATACTACTATCATGAGTGAGTGTTTTTTATCAACTGACTTAAACAATTTGTACAAAAGTAAAGCGGCAAATATAAGAAGTACTTGGGTCAATAAATTACCAAAAATACTCCAACGAAACAAATTTTCATAAGTCATCAAGTTGCTTAAAGTAGCAGCTTCATCTCCTTGCACCATAATCTTTCCTGGTACATAGAGAATACTAAACATAGCCACTATGGACCAAAGAGGAAAAATAATCCTCAAAGCTGTCACTGTTTGTTTTTGGAAAAAATCAACAGTGTTAGCTATTTTCTCAAATATATTCATAAAAATATTTTTCTAATTAATTTTTAATTTTTATAAGCAGCCATTAAATACAACACTGCTGGCACCAAGGCTATCAAGAAAACGCTAGGAAAATCAGCTTCGGTTGCTATACCTACTACAAAACCAACTACCATAGGAATTATTATCAAATAAGCACCTAGTTTTTCATATTTCCAACCAAGAGCCAAGCCTAATAAAATTAAAGGGAAGGCTGTAAGCCCAACATTTTCTGCTAAAGTGTATTCAGAATTTACAAATGGTAATGGATTGCCATAACCAAAATAAAATGGCAGCCCTAAAGCCAAAATTAACAAAGCTATTATTCTAGCTGTCCATCTGATTTTTTTTAATTTTTTAGGAGTCATATTTTTAAAATTATTAATATTTATATTATAATCCTAACTTTATAGCCCCCCAAATTAAAACCAAAATCCAAAGTACCAAAAGTGGTAAAATAATTCTCTTCCAATACCTCTTCAGACCATTCAAACCCATAGTAGAAAATGGAAAATGTTTATTCCAAGGACTTGGTACATTCCACAGGTCTGTTTTTGGTGCTAACTTTTTGACAACAAATACAGCAACTACAATTGCCAATAACATTATTCCAGCTGAAACATAAACCATCATTACTTGATCTTTTTAACAAAAAAATAATACTCTAGTATTGGGGCAGTTCAAATGTGTCTGGATCTTCGCCTTCTAATATTCTAAAACCATCTACAAATTGATATACATTATTTTTATCTTTCATATACATATGGTTCAAAAACTCAAATGTATCTAAGTCAACATAATCTGCTACACCCCAGCCCATACCATAATAATACAACCTATCTTTATCTCTATAAAAATTATAATCTAGGTATTCAAATGTTTCTACATCTGCATTATGATTGACCCCACTTAAACGAGGATGAATCATTGTTCCAACATATATGTTATTTTTATCTTTTCCCACTCCACTACATGAACCCATACCACACTCTTTGTTTAATGAAATAAATGTATCGTAATCTACATCTTCCATTTGTATAATTTTACCTACGGGTATTTGTTCATATTCATATTGCTTGCCTTCAATCGGTCTATTTTCTAATCCTCTATAATATACACTTTGACCATCTTTATAATACCCATAGCCCAAATATGTTAAATCATCAATATCTATATATTCGTCCAAAAATTTAAAGCTTGATACTATTTCTTCAATAAGCTCTTTGTTGTTGGTATATCCAGGCTCAAAAACAAGAATATAATAATAACGGTCACTATCTTCATCAAGTGCAATATAATTCATCATTGGGCCGCTTGGACCTGAAACTGTATATTGAGAATATTTAACGTAGTCACCTAATTCAACTTCTGCCGCTGCTTTGACTGTGGCCTGACTAAAATATTCTACACCCTCAAATTTTAATTTATCTATTAGATCTTCTCGCGTAAACTTAGAACTAAAATCATGACGTTGTACTTGTATGTCTATATCATCTTGACCAAGACCTCTTTTACGCTGAGGATCATTTACATCATAGTTTACAAAATCCATGTAATTAGCTCCTTCATCACTGCTATCTATGATAGTAAGATTTTCAGGATATTCCAAAGAAAATCCCAAATTAAAATTTTCATGCACACGCCAGGCAACATCTTCTGAGTCTTTGTTTTCTTTACTTTCTGCGAGATGATCAACCATGCCCGAGATAGCACTCAATATTCTTGCCTCTTCTTTTTGACCATTTATTTCCTGCCACACAAAAACTCCTGTAATAAACAAAGCTCCAATAATTCCGCCGACAATGGTCATAATAATTGTGTCGTTGAAACCTTTTTGATTTTTAAATAGTTTCATATTTTCAAATTAAAATTTATCAATATAAAAATAGTAAGTATAATTTTATTTTACTTTATTAAATTTTGTAGCAATATAATCAATTATAACTCCATATAATATGCCCGCAATAAACCCTATGGTATCTCTAAACTCTGTTGCAATATAAAAAGAAAAACTAATAATAAAACCAAAAACTGCTCCTCTAATTAAAAAATTAAATCTATTTTTAATAAAAATCAACGGTCCTGCCAACCCAATGAAAATACCCATTACTACGCGGTTGAACCAAGTGGCAAATATAAAAAGTTCATTTCCTGAAAAACCAAATCTATAACTAACTCCTATAATACAAAATATACCTAATAACGCCCCCGTTAAAATTGCTAAAATTATTCTTTTTTTCATAATACTTAAATTATATCATTATTTTAAAATAAATAAAAAACAAACCAATACTGGCTCATTTTTTAATAAAAACTATTTACTAATTTCCAAAGATAAACTTTCAAGTGGTATACCTTGATATTGTTGTTTGCTAATATCTTTGTTTTCTCCCAAAATCTTTAACTCAAAACCAGCCTGTCTTACTATATCTATATACTTTTCTTTCAAAACTGCTCCAGCCACACAACCAGTAATCAATTTTTCATCATTTTTTTGCTCCTCTGACAATTCTTCCAGTAACACGATGTCTGAAATATACATCTTACCGCCTGACTTGAGCACTCTATAGCTTTCGGCAAATACCTTTGATTTGTCTGGAGCTAAATTAATAACACAATTGCTGATTATAATATCAATTGAATTGTCCTCTAGAGGTAATTTTTCAATATCCGCCAATTTAAACTCTACATTACTATAGCCATGCTTAGCAGCAATAATAGTGGCCTTGGTAATCATTTCTTCGGTCATGTCTACGCCAATAACCTTGCCTGTGCTGCCTACTTTTTTGGCCGCCAAAAATGCATCGAAACCAGCTCCACTGCCAAGATCCAATACAACATCCCCTTCTTTTATACTACTGATAGCTACTGGGTTACCACAACCAAGCCCCATCTCAGCCTCTGAAATATTATTTATATCTTCTTTAGAATAGCCAATAGCTTTTGCAATATCATGATCATTTTTTGAACCACAACTACACTTGGAACAGCAGTTGGATTCTTTGGCTATTTTGGAATAACCACTTTTTACTATTTTTTTTATTTGGTCTGATTTCATAAAATATATACTACGTTTTATTTATTTTAATAACATGGCCCAGGCCACCCCCTCTGTCTTCGCTATTCACCTTACATTCATTATATCACAAAACAAAAAACGATCTAATCCGCCATCCGCCAGATGGCGGAGGGACACTTTCAGAACCCTAGATTGGTCTAAATTTCAATATAATATTCCAAAATTGATTAAATAATCTAAATTAGCTACAATTTAATATATGAATGAAAAGATTTTTTTACAAAAAATAAAAGATGAATTTCCAAAATTAGAATGGAAAAAATATAAATTCCTTGACCATGGCTGGGATCATTTTGCTATTATCCTCGATGATAAAATAGTATTTCGTACTACAAAAGGTGTTTCCAAAGACGTAGAAGGATTGCTATATGATGAAACGCGTCTTTTAAAGTACTTAAAAAATAAAATCTCCGTCGGTATTCCTAACTATACTTATATTTCTAAAGATAAATCAATCGCTGGATATAATATACTTGGTGGCAAAGAATTAAGCCCATCTAAATTCAAAAAAATAAATTCTACTGATAAAGAAAAAATTGCTAAACAGCTAGCCAACTTTATAACTTTTTTACACTCGACTCCAAAATCAGCTGTTAAAAAATTTAATGTCCCCGTCGCAAATCCAAAAAAAGATTATTTAGATATGGTTCTTAATGCAAAAAAATTAATTTTTCCTAAACTTAATAAAAAGGAAATTGCGGCAATTGAAAAATTCTTCACTGAGTTAAAAACTACTCTTGATTATGATGGTCCGAATGTATTGATACACACTGACTTAAAATGGGAACATTTACTCTGGAATTCTAAAAAGAAAAAATTAAATATCATTGATTTCAGCGACCGTGAATTTGGAGACCCCGCTATTGATTTTACAAGCTTCTGGGCTTTTGGTGATAAATTTACTAAGAGAGTCTATGAACTCTATCGTGGTAAAAAAGATGCTGAATTTCTAAACAGATCAAAACTTTATTTTAAAAAAATACCCATCTTGGTTATGCAAGGAGTTATAGAAGGTTATCCTTTGAGCTTTAAGAATTCTCATAAAATGTTCCGGCAGAGATTTAAAATATAAATCTAGTTCTAAAAACACCCCTTTTGGGGGTGTTTTTTATTTTGTCCCTTACTGACCTTGGTTATAACTTAATTTTTTGTAACCTAAATATCCAATGTTAATTATAAAAAGAGCGATACAAAAAACAACAACATTTATAATATTTGGATAGGTTGAGTTGAATCCATCTAGCGAAGTATGCTTGATCCAAATACCAAAATAAGCCCAAACCAAAACTAAACCGTAGTAAATATTTTTGTCTTTAAACATTCTGATGATACCTATGGCTGCTCCAACGAATAAAACAACAATCATCCAAGTCTGGTCAGAAATACCAAAACCATTCCAATTAATACTTTGTAAAAAAACTGTTACGTTGGCAATAGTTGCAATAGTAATCCAGCCAAAATAAATACTAAAGGGCAAGCGAACAAATATTGTATTTACGGCGTCTTGTTTTTTGTGGTTCACAATATCAGCTATTTTAATCAACAAAGTAAGTAAAGCTATCATGATTAAAAGTGACAGCCATATTATTCCATAATGCCAAGCAAATATCCAAGCCATATTAGCCAAAGATGTTAATAGAAATAACTTGTTAATTTTTTTAAATAACTTATCTTGATTTTTATTTTTTTTCCAATTGAATTGATAGATTGTGTATCCCAATAATAATAGATAAATTAGACCCCAAATTGAAAAAGTAATGCCCGCTGGTGTAAAAAGGTTGGCAAAATTATCCGATGCTTGGCCAGTGGTCACTCCACCAATGGGCAGAGCGTTAGCCAAATAATTCACTATTATCATGGCAAAATAGGCAATGGTAACTGCTATTTTGAGCACAAAATTCTTTTTCATATTTTTTTATTAAACCAAGGAATTAAAACACTTGTTCTCTTTTTGTATTTAATATAATTTTGATCACTTCCCCATCTTTTATCTGCTTCTCTTTCTAATATAGGTAATCCGGTAGCAAAAACTATTATCACAAAAATGGCCACTGGACTAATTAATCCAATTAGCTTACCTAATGTTTCTAAACTACCAAAAACAAACAAATAAATAGCTACCCAATGTAATATCTCCCCAAAATAATTTGGATGACGGGAATACTTCCAAAGTCCTGATTCTATCCACTTACCTTTATTTTCTTTATTATTTATAAAAACATATTTCTGCCAATCAGACACAATTTCTATTATAAGAGCTATGCCCCAAGCTACAATAGCAGTATAGGCAAAATAATTTAATTGCACCAATTCTCCAAAATATAAAATAGAAGAAATCATAACTAGCCAAACTACCACTCCCTGCCCTAACCAAAATTTTAAAAATCTAAAAAAATTTTCACGAATACCATCAAACCTCTTATCTCTTTTTATTTTCCTAATCCTAACAAAAAGATATCCGCCCAACCGAAAAGCCCATAAAGATATCATAGCAAATAACAAAATATGCCCGGTATTTTGAGGGCTCTGCCAAAAAGCAAAAAGGGACAAGATAAAAAAACTAAAGCTGTATGATAAATCGGTTAGCTTGTCTGTCTTATATATAAAAGCTGGGATAAAAAGAATTATTTGAATAACAATTGATACGCTTAATAATATAAATAATTGTTCTAACATATTTATATTATACCACAAAACAAAAACAAGTTTATATTTTTATAAACTTGTTTTTGTGGGATCCCTTATGGGACGTGTTCAGAACTTTTTGTTATGAAAATCCTAATTTTAGTATTCCTGCTATATTGAAAAAATAATAAAATTATTTTTTATAACCAACTATTAAATACAAAATTCCAGGAATTAAGGCTATAAGAAAAGTACTAGGAAAATCTGCCTGAGTTGCTATGCCTACTATAAAGCCAACTATCATTGGAATGATTATCAAATAGCCACCCAGCTTTTCATATTTCCAACCAAGAGCTAAGCCTAGAAGAATCAAAGGAAATGCTGAAAGGCCAAAATTTTACGCCAAAGTATATTCTGGATTTACAAACGGCAATGGATTGCCATAACCAAAATAAAAAGGTGTGCCCAATAATAAAATTGCTAAGGCAAAAATTCTAGCAAACCATTTATAAATTTTTAACTGTTCTTTGTTCATATATTTTTGTTAATTATTCTGCTCTATAATTAAATATATTCTCAATTGACTGCTTAAAAATAATAGCTATTTTAAAAGCCAACTCCAAGGAAGGAATATATTTGTTTTTTTCCACGGCAATTATCGTTTGTCTAGTCACATCACACTTGATTGCCAAGTCCTCCTGCGTCATATTATGTTCAGCGCGAAAAATTTTTATTTTATTACTCATCTGCGCCATATTCTCTATTATAATAATGATAAGAGATTGAATAAATTGTAATCATCAATAAAGCTATATAAGAAAATACTATTCCCAATGACTCAAGATAAGGATATTTGTATAACTTTGCTAAAAAAATAAAGAAAAGCCCAAGTAAAGCTAAAAATATAGTACCAATCACATAAGTTATCCGCGAAGCTTTACCGCTGACTGAGAGTACTCTTTCATCAACAACAATTTTCTTAAATTTATTCCTTACCAAAAAAATAAATAATACGCCTATAAAAATACCCACTATAGCTAAATACAAATTATTACTAATGACTGCCATCGATATTATAGAGACAATCAAAAGGGTAATTAGAGATCTAATCTGTAAATAATTTTTATAATTCATAAATTTATTTAAAAATATGTAAAATATATATTACTAATTGTAAAGTATTTTTTACATTGTGTCAAAAAAACAACAAAAAAGTTCGATAACCCATTTGGATGTATCAAAAAAATAGCTAAGATTAGCTATCATTTTGATGGGGTGCCTAGAGGGAATTGAACCCTCATTAGCGGTACCACAAACCGCTGTGTTAACCATTACACCATAGGCACCACGTAAAAACTATGCTACGCATAGTTCACGTGGCGCGCCATTTTTAAAAATAGAACGTCACGTGAACTTTTTACGTGGATGACTTTTAAAATATTCTTTAAGTTGCTTATCTAGATATCGCTTACCAGATCCGCTTTTTAAAAATTTTTCTCTGCTAATAGCATCTTTCTTTAATAGGTAGGCTTCATAATATATAATTTTCCAAGGACGGAGTTTAATAGTGTGTTTATCCAAACCACTATTATGCTCAGAAAACCTTTTACTAACCGATCTAGTAAAACCCGTATAAAGAGATCCATCTTTTAAACTTTGTAAAACGTACACATAATACATATCGCTTTTCTTAACAACACGTGGCCGTGCCACGTGGCGAGCTATGCTCGCTTTACGTGGTACCCCCAGCAGGAATCGAACCTACATCGACGGCTTAGAAGGCCGCTGTTCTATCCGTTGAACTATGGGGGCAGAATAGAATAAAAATTTTATAAATAAACCCACGAGGAAAAGCGCTGTTCCCTGCCTACCGGCAGGCAGGTATCCGTTGAACTACCAACCTCGACTACCTGCTTCGCCGAATCGAGGCGAGGACATTGAGTCTAGGCGGGTGGGGGCATTATATTTTAAACAAAGCAAAGTATAACAATAATAAGGCAATTAGTCAAGGCTAATTTACTATGGCAGCCTGCTGCTTCCACAAGGCCTGATAAAGTCCATCCGACTTTATCAACTCTTCATGAGTGCCCTGCTCTACTATACTACCTTTTTCCAACACATAGATATTTTTTACATGAGATATTGTAGATAATCTATGAGCTACCAAAACTGTGATCAAGTTTGGATTACTCTTTTCAATATCTTTTATAGTTTTGGTAATATCTTTTTCTGTCAAAGAATCAAGGCTAGATGTGGCCTCATCAAAGATCAATATATCAGGATCCCTAAGAAGAGCTCTGGCAATTGCCAAACGTTGCTTTTCTCCACCAGAAAGTCTGATACCACCTTCTCCTATCTTGGTATCCAAGCCATTGTCCCCTCTTTCTACTATAGTCAGAGCTGAGGCTGACTTGAGCACTGACAAACAATCTTTGTCTGTAGCATCTGGTCTGACAAAAAGTAAATTGTCCTTGATAGTACCTGAAAAAAGTTGTGTTTCCTGAGATACTAGGCCAATTTTTTTTCTAAAGTCACGACTACTTACATCATTTATACTTGTATTATCATTAATGGCGATTTTACCTTCTTGGGGACGATACAATTTTGTCAGCAATTTTATAATAGTACTCTTACCACTACCAGAAGGGCCCACTAGAGCTATTGATTGGCCAGCTTGTATCTTGAGGTTCAAACCTTTGACTGCATGCTTGGCCTTGTCTTGATAAGCAAAGCTGACCTTATCAAAGGAAATTGATTTTATATTGCCAACTGGTATTGGATTCTCTGGCTCTTTTTCTGGAGGCATTTGCAAAACTTTGTCCAGGGCTTCGCTACTAGACTTTGCTTCTTGATATTTTTCTGCCAAGTTGCCCAACTCTGCCAAGGGATTGAACAAAAAGAAAGAATAAAACAAAAGAGTAAAAAATTCTCCAAGACTAAGGCCTTTGTTGAACATCAAATAAAGCATGACAAACATAATCAAGGCTCTCAAGCCATTGAGCAAAGTCCCTTGGATAAAACTAAGGGTACGGACAAGCTTGACTCTTTCTAGCTCCAACTCCAAAATATTATCATTTACCTTGTTGAGACGATCTATTTCTTGTTTTTCTAGGCCCAGGCTTTTGACCAATTCTACATTGCGCAAAGTCTCAGTAGTAAAGCCAGCTAGATCAGCTTGTTGTTTGACTACCTTGTTTTGGACCACTTTGATACGACGAGAAATCAAAAATATAGTAATACCCAAAGATGGTACTATCAAAGATATTGTCAGACCAATAATCCAGTTGACCCAAAAAGCATAAGCCAAAACAATAGTAATGCCCAATACATAAACAAACAAAAGATTGACTAGGCCTGTGATAAGTTGCTGAATATCTTCTTTGGCTTTTTGCATTTTTTGCAAAATCTGACCAGAGCTTTGATCTTCAAAAACTTTGTAAGGCAGATAAAAAGAATGATGCACACTCTTGGCATAAAGCTTGGTGCCAATACGGTGAGTAATTACATTGACATAGTAGTCCTGAAAATTTTTGGCTATCCTAGAAACTAGGGCCACTCCTACAAAAGCCAAGAGTAGTAATCCAGATCCACGAAAAAATTCATCGCTAGTCAATTCCCCTGCTTTGGAGGCATAGTTGTCTATTAGCATCCTAAAAATCTGTGGGTCCATCAAAGAAAAAGACTGGTTGATTGCAGCCAAAACCAAGACGCCTATCAACATCTTTTTGTATTCTTTTATATATTGAAAAATAAGTCTCATAAATTTATATTAGAAAGATATATTAACATGCTTTTTATTTTATATCAAAGATAAAATATGGTAAAATGAATTTATGAAAAAAACAAAAAAAGAATTACTATTTTGGAAGGGTCTGACCAACTTCTGGGCCTGGCTTACAGCCATAGTCTTTATGTTGACCTTCTTTAAAATCTGGGATTTATCTCATCTTTTAACCAATATCACCATTATATACCTATCCATTCTCTCTATTTTTACTGGCACCAAAGAATATAGCCGTTGGAAAAGTGGTAAATTTCTATCCAAATACCACGGTGAAGTATTTGTCTTTGTCTGGACTATACTAATGGTAGCATTTATCATGATCAGCGCCCTCAATCCAGACTACAAGGTACAATCTCAATACACCGCTACTTATCTGTCTGTACTAGGAATATTTGCTATTTCATTAAAATCAAAAACTTTAAAAATAAAATAATATGAAAATCTATCTAGGGGCCGACCACAATGGCTTTAAGCTAAAAGAATATGTCCAGGATTATCTAGAGGGCAAGGGCTATAAGGTAGAAGATTTGGGTAACGTAAAACTACAACTCAAAGATGATTACCCAGATTATGCCAAAGCTGTGGCCAAAAAAGTCCAAAAGTCCAAAAATGCCTTGGGCATCCTATTTTGTGGTAGTGGCCAGGGTATGTGTATGACTGCCAACAAATTCAAAGGAATTAGAGCCGCTCTTGCCTGGTCAGTTGGAGCTGCCAAAAAATCTCGCTACGATGACGATTCAAATATAATTTGCCTACCTGCTTGGCGTATCACCCAAGATCAAACCCGGAGAATTATAAATGGTTGGCTGACAACAGAGTTTGGCAACAAGGCTAGATACAAAAGAAGAATAAAAAAGATTCATACATAGTGAGTAAAATTGAACTATGCCCAAACAAACAAAAATTGTGCCAGCTATTTTGGTAAAAAATAAAGTTGGTTTTCAAAAACAATTTGATAAAATAAAAAAACATTTCAAATACATCCAAGTAGATATCATGGATGGAGTCTTTGTCAAAGAAAAGAATGACATCCGACCTGATGTCATAAAAAACATAATCCGTGGATACAAATTAGAAGTACATCTAATGGTAGACGGACCATCCAAATATGCTATACGCTGGTCTGGTCTATCAAATGTCAAAAAAATAATCTGGCACTATGAGGCCAATACTGACCATGATCGTATACTGGCTCTCAACAAATTACTAAAAAACAAAAAAATCCAAACGGGCCTAGCTATTAATCCCAACACTTCCCTAGCTAAAATAAAAAAACTAATACCCCAATTCAACACCATACAAATAATGGGCATCAAACCTGGTGCTCAAGGTAGAAAATTTCAGCCAAAGGTGCTCAAAAATATTAGCGCTCTTAGACACCACTTTCCCGATATAAATATTGCCGTAGATGGTGGCGTAAATGACAAAAATATCTCAGCTATCAAAAAAGCCGGAGCAAACATAATTGCTATCGGCTCATATCTACAAAAATCCAAAGATATCAAAAAAACTTTAGAGAATATCAAAAACTAATTGTGTCTTATTTTTCGCTTAACTGTAAAAAGAAGTATTGCTCCAGCTATAGTAAACAAACCAACTACTAGAAACAACAAATCAAAACCATAATTGTTGGCCAAAAATCCTCCGCCAGCCGCTGCGGCTGCCATACCAACGCCCAACAAAACATCATAGAGGCTCCATTCAAAAGCCTCTTTTCCTTTGTCTATATGATGAGTAAAGATAGAATACCAACCAGGAAAAGCTATAGCTGCTCCCAAGCCCAAAAATCCTTGTAATATATAAAGCTGACTAATTGAATCTATAAAAATATAAGAAAAATAAACCACAGCCATCAAAGCTGTGCCCAAAATAGAAACAAACAAATCATCTGTCTCTGACTTACTCTTGTCTATATGTATGCCAACTGGTATTTCAAAAATTGATTTTACTATCAGATAAATAGCTGAGGCAATACCTACTACCTCTATGGTTCCGTGATCAATTTTGTCAGTAATGAAGATAGCAAAAAAAGGCGCGAGTAACTGATAAGAGGACCAAATCAAAAAATCAGATATTATCAAAACCTTAATTACCAGGTTAACCTGGTAATTTTTTATTGATCTTAAAATTGAACGTGAATACATATACTATTTTTTGTTTTCTTTTTTCTCTTCTACTTTGTGTATTTTGGAATCATAAATAGGTACCGTAAAATAAAACTGAGAACCAACATGCTTGATACTATCAACAAAAATCTGACCACCCATCAACTCAACAATCTGCTTGGTAATCCAAAGTCCCAAACCAGTCCCTATAATACCACGAGTTTCCTCGCCTTGAATTCTATAAAATTTTTCAAACAAACTTTTTCTTTCCTCAGCAGACATGCCAATGCCGCTATCTTTGACCGTAACTGTGAGCATATTGTCACTTTCTTTTTTGGCAATGAGCTCTATCTCACCTTTCTTGGTATATTTGACTGCATTGCCCAAAAGATTTATTACTACTTGCCTAAACTTGTCTTCATCTACCCAAATTTGTGGCAAATCATCATCAAAACTTCTTTTAAACTGCAATCCTTTTTGCCCAATACGCAAATCAAATTCATCAGCCAAAGAATTTAATATCTCTTTGGTGTCAATTGGTTTTGGTTTTATAACTAAACGATTCTGTTCAATGCGAGAAACATTGAGTAAGTCTTCCACCAAATTTCCCAAACGATTAACTGAGGCCTCCATTATCTTGAATCCCTTTTCTCCAGCTTCGTTGAGCTGACCATAATCACCTTCTTGAGCCATAGACAAAAATCCCTTGATGGTTGTGATAGGGGTTCTCAATTCATGAGACGCAATAGAAATAAACTCATCTTTCATCTTATCTACCTCTTTGAGTTTTCTAAATAATATAGCGTGTTCAAATAATCTGGTGTTCAAAATCAAAAGTAAAACCACAACCAAAAGAGTAATAACTATAAAGATACCTGAATCCCAAAGACTATCTGCTACCAAATCATCCATTACCTTAAGAGACATATTCAAAACCAAAAGCGCATCCCTATCACCTTCAAGATTGTGAAGTGGCACTGCTAGCTCCCAAAAGCGCTGAACTCTCTTATCACTACCCTCTTTGGAAATGATTGTGGCTGTCCCACTATCATCTTCTCTGTGCCAAGATATTACATAATTAAGATCGTTACTCGTTTGGCCTATACTAGCTTCGTCAAAACCTGCTACCAACTTGAACTCATCCCCCTCTCGGATATAAATATTAAAAATATCAAGAGATGGGTTGGACTGTTGAATCAAATCTATTTTTTCTTGAGCATCGTCTATGTCATCAGCCCCCTGATAGATGGCGCTATCAAACATTCTGGCCAAAGAAAAAGCTTGCCTCTGCAGACTTATGTCAATATTGTCTCTAAATAAATCAACAGTCCTCAAGGTATTAAATACAATAAATATAGGAATCAAAACAATCAGGATAATACCATATATTACCTGATGGCTTTGTTTTAAGAAAAAAAGATTTTTAGATTTGGCCATTGCCTGGTCCTATGTTTATATTATTGTTTTTACGACTATGCACAAATATAATTGTACCCAAAGCTATAAATACTAGCAGAACAGCTCCCAAAATATAGTAAATAGTCATACTTCTGATACTATCTGATGACTCAGCAGCATCAAAATAATCTTCTGCTGAAACTGCCTGGGCTGACCGGACCAAGAAGGATATTGGCTTTGATTGTTTGACTATCTTGCCAGTATCATCATTGACCGTCACATATACTTGATGATGTCCATCAGTCAGAGAATCCTGTATATCATAAACCCAGTTACCGCTATTGTCAGTTTTGGTTGTCATGACCAAAGGTAGGTCACTATAAAGATATATCAATACCCAAGAGTTGGCATCGGCTTTACCGCCAAGACTTAGCTGTCCTTCGGTGCTCTCAACTTGTCTTACAGAAAAATTGTTGTCGGTTTTCTTGGAAAGCACCTTTGGCTGCTCCAATACATTGTCTGACAAAATTATTTTATCTATTGTTGTCCTTTCTTTGTCCAAACGACCTTCACCATTTGGATTATAACCGTTTTTGATTTCTGTAGCGTCATCATAGCCATCTCCATCTGTATCTTTGTTGTCAGCTCTAGTACCATAATATTTTTCTAGATCATCTGACAAGCCGTCACCATCACTATCCAATATCAATACCGCTTGGTTGAGTACTGTCAGCCTATCCTCATCTTCCAAAACTGTTTCTTTGGTTGATTTGGCTACATAAACATTACTATCAGCTGTAGGCGCCAAGGCCATTGACCTATCTGCCACACCTTTTTGCAACAATCTTTGATTTAGGTCCAATGCTGTTACGGTCTGACCAAATAGTGGGTCAACCACTTCACCGATGGCGTCTTGTTTTTTGCGAGCCACTACCAAACGATTGAGAAAATTATCTCGCAAAACTTGACTACAAGTACTTGTATCTGACAACTGACAATCTACAGTACTGCTATATTTTTCTAATAAATAATTTACACACTCATCAGAATTGACTATGCCCTCTGCTTGACATTCAGCTTCCACTTGAGTACGTGCCAAATAGTCTTCACAAGCAGCAGCTTCATAAATACCCTCTTCTATACAGGAATCATCCAGGCTGTTTAAGGTAGCCCTAAATCTAGAACAGGCGTCTGGATCTGAGATGCCTACATCCAGGCAGGTAGTATATAGTACTATGGCCACATCTCCGCGAGAATAATTTACATTAACTCTGTTTTCTGAATTATCCTGTTCAATAGTATTGTTTATAATCAATTTTGCATACTCACCGAAATCATGATCATAAATAGGAACTCTTAAAGAATAAGTACCATTGGGTATCTGAGTTGAATCTATGTCTTTTTTCATATAAACGTGTACGCCAGGTAAATTTGAAAAGCCTTCAAGCCCTGTCCTGCGTACTTCCTCTGCAGAACTACGAGGTATAAAAATCGTTATCTCTTCCCCAGTTTCATCGTTGGTCAAAACCAAATCATAGCCATCAAGATCAAAGGAGCTTGTTTTTGAGACAACCCTAAATAAGCCACTTTTTTCTCCTGCCAAACCGTAAAAACTAAAATTATGAGATTCTGATTGTGTATAATCTCCTGCCAAACCATTTGTCACTTCAAATGACACCTCGTCCTTGGCTAATAGATCATTTGATTCACCACCAAAAATACTTACTTCTACATAGTACTTACCATCTGAAAAATTATTTAAATTGGCGCTAGATAATATCACTTGTAATTTGCCAAAATAATTTGCTTCCGGATAACTATTTCTATCAATATTATATTTTCCCACATCTTCCCAATCTTCACTAAAAAGTGAGGTAAAATTATTGGGAGCAAAATCTGCGCTCTCTGGTATTGACTCGTGATTTTCGTCATAATAATCAAAATCAACCAAAATTCCAAAGTCCTCCCCACTAAAAACATGATAGTTGATAATTCTTCCTGTTTCATTTGCTCTATAGCTATCCAAAATATCAAAATATATTTGATTTTCATTGTCTTGAGCCTCGCCATTAAACACTTGGATTGTATAAGCATTTGGTGCATATATCACCGTATCATCAATTTCTGTTTTGGCATTTATCTCATAATTGCCATTTGGCAAATCAGTAGTATCAAGAGCAACTACATATTGCTGATTTACCTCACCAGCTGTAGCTTGCCATACCTGTTCCTGAAGTTGATCCAGGGCAAAAAATTCAACTGTTAACCCAGAAAAGTTAGCTTGCGCTTTCAAATTAGTCTGACCTGATACTTGAGCATTTCCAGGCAGCAAATTCAAAGTCACATCAGCTGGATTTATTTCTACAGGCTGCTCCAATGTTTCTATATTGATAGAAAAATTCTCTTCTACTGTGCCGCTAGCATGAGTAGCAAAAATATTTAGGTTTGATGGACCAGCTGGCCAGACACCAGGGAGCTCTGCTCCCCAAGTCCAATAAGTACCAGGCAAATTTATGACATCTGATTCAGAAAATAAACCGTCCTGACTAGTCAAAGTAATCTCTATTTCTGAAGCAACAAAACCTGTATGAAAATTTAACAAAAAATTTCTAGGCACTATTTGGCCTACTGTAGGACTATCCAAATAAATAGAATAATCTGGCTCTTCTGTATCTATTACTTCGTTGTTTACGCTAATAATAATTTCTGGTGTTTGCAGACGCACTATATCTCCAGCAGCACTACCAGCCTGAGACATATAAAAAGTAAGTGGATATTCGCCATTTGGATATTCATCTGGATTTATAGCTATATTCACACTATAAGTAGTGTTGCCACCGTATTCTTGTATATCATCTATAGCAAAGACCTCGTGATCATGATTGTCATCACCTAAACGAGCATAAAAAATATTAGCGCCAAATTCTGTTTCAGCTACAGCTACCTGTATACGCAAATTGTCACTCACTTCTCTTTAACTATTGTTTGGATGGAGTATTTGCAAATCAGGCAAAACCAAATCTACTGCTACTGGACCTCTGTCTACAGTAAAGCCAATAGCAGCGCTTATTGGTTCACCTGGATTATCTATATTTCCATTTTCTTCATCAAGTAAGCCCTCAAAAACTGCGTTGTATACACCGTCTTCTAGACCTGAAATATCTACTGGGCCAGTACCATAGGTATCTCCTGCGTCATTCCCCACAGACAATGTCATCAGGGTATTGTCAGCCTCTCCCCATGGTCTTATTTCTATAGTAGGGCCATTGGCAATGTTCAAATTACCTCCTGGTAATTCAAACTGAAATGACATAGTGTTCCCAGTTATAACTTCTCCTGGCGGAAATGCTTCGTCCGGATCTGGCTGAAGCCAGTTTATCTCCCCGCCAGCAGCAGGAAGAGCATCGGCGGCTATTTGATAATTGCTATAAAGATTTACAAAGCCTGGAGCTGATTGATATGTATCTTGTAATAATCCCTCGTTGTCATATACATAAGCTGTGGCAAAAATTCTGTACGTACCTGTTTGCCAAGCTGAGGTGTCCCAAGAGCTAGCTGCCTGATAATTACCGGCCTGACCTTGGGCTTCAAAATTCATCTCACCAAAACCAGCTATACTTTCAATCGTAAAAAACACAGTAGAAAAATCTACCGCACCATCTGTTTCCAGTTGCGCCTGCAAAGACAAGCTTTGACCTACTTCAATATTTTGCCCCAAGATTGGCTCAATAAAAGTAGCTTGCAAATTATAATTGTCACCATCAGAAGCTTTGGTTGCTATAAAAACCAAACCCTGAGTAAACACCAAAGATAAAATAAAAATTGATCTAAGGTGTTTTTGTATTCTTTCTAAAAACATATACTATATTATACCATAAATTAAGGTAAATAAAAAAATCTCACCAGAGGTGAGACTTTGAACAAAAAAAGATATTATTCGCAAGGGCAAAGATTAAAATAATTTACATTTTTAGAATCACAAACCAAAGGATATTCTCTGTATACACAAGTAGAGGCTCCATTATAATTGCCTGGTGAATCAGCTGTAGTCACCGCACAACCAGATCCACAAATAAGTTGATTGTCCGCCAAATCTCTATTTAGAGCACAAAAGCCTGTGCCGCCTGAATCAACATCAGAAGCATACTGAGCTTTTTCTACACATACTTTATTTTGGGTGGCACAGACTGCATCACAATGACTGCCGGCACTAGCAGACAAATACCAACAATGCCCTCCAGCATAAGCATCACATGTTACTTTGACGCTAGTAGTCTTGGCCACAGCAGATGAACCAGTCACCGAACAAGCGCCAACTACCAAAAATCCATTGCTGTCTTTTTGTAGATAATAACCAGTGTCTGTATTGTTAGTTTTGTCTGGGTCTATTGGCAATTCACGTAGATATTTATTATAAAAATCTTCATGGGCAATACGCAGACAATATTCTGTAGAACCACCACAACTGATAGTAGAAGCACCCTGCTCAAAACAAAGAGTTTTCTTTTCAGTAGTGACAGATCCCAAAACTGGCAAAACACCATTGTGATCATTTACATACTCAGATATAGCTGTAGCAATAGCCAAAACATCCTGCTCTCTTTTGTTATCCTCTGCACTACCTACTATAGCTCCAGGATCTATCCAAATCAAAACTGCTGCTGAGAGTACTGCTATCAACAAAACTACCATTATCAGGCCTATCAAAGTAAGACCCCTGTTGTCAGACACTTTTTTCATTAAGCAAATTCTTTAGCTAAAGCCTTGATGTCTTTTACCTTCATTGGTCTTTTGACTAGAGCCTTACCCTGAAGTTGTGGCAAATTGCTGCCATAAGTATCTCTTTGTTTTTTATAAAAAAGTCCATAAGGTATCTTGTTGCCCCAGACCAAAGCTTCTTTCATAGCCTGATATATATCTGTGCTCTTGTAGCCAGCTTTTTCTTCTAGTTTATACAATCTATCAAAATAAAATTTAAAGGTATTTATCTTGTTGAAAGTCACACAAGGTTGGAATACATCCACCAAAGAAAAGCCTTCGTGTTTTATAGCGCTCTTAAATAATTCTTTGAGATGATCAGCGTCTCCGGCAAAACCACGAGATACAAAACTACAACCAGCTGACAAAGCCAATGCCATTGGATTGGCCGATACTTCTATCAGCCCATCTGGGGTGGACTTTGTCTTGGTGCCCTTGTCAGATGTTGGTGCAGCTTGACCAGTAGTTAGACTATACAATTTGTTGTTATGAGTCACATAAGTTATATCCGCATTACCACGCAAAGCATGGATAAAATGCCCCATGCCCTCACCATAACCATCGCCATCGCCAGCCATGACAATTACTTTGAGATCTTTGTTGGCTAGTTTGGCACCAACTGCTGTTGGTAGTGATCTGCCGTGAAGTGAATGCCAGACATAAGTTTTGGTGAAGTTGGCCCCATTTCCAGAACAACCAATGCCATAAACTATCAAAACATTTTCTGGTTTGAGTCCCAGCTCAACCAAGGCATTTTTCATGGCTATCTGCATGCCAAAGTTTCCGCAACCTGGACACCATGATGGTTTATAACTTGTATCAAAATCTTTTGCTTTCATATTTGTTTTTATTTTAAAACTTTTTTAAAGCCTTGGTTATTTCCTCTCTAAAGAAAGGCCGGCCATCATATTTTAATAATTTATTTTTTATCATTATACCAGTTTCTTGAGCAATCAATTGTCCCAATTGGCCAGCCTGATTTGTCTCAATCAACAAAGTATTTTTGGAAGCCTCCAAAACCTTGCTAACAAACTTGGCTGGAAATGGCCAGATGTATTGCAGTTGAAGTATTTTTATTTTCTTTTTGTATTTTGCTTCCAGGTGAGCATAAGCGTCAAGTACAACTCCCTTACTAGAACCCCAAATCACAACTGTATTTTTGGCCTTAGGATTGCCATAGACCAATGGTTCTGGCAAATTTTTGGCAAAAGATTCTAGCTTACGCGCTCTTTTGTCAGCTTGGGCAATTCTATTTTCAGAGCTTTCTTCAGAAAAACCATAAGGATCATGCTCATCGCTATTGGCAATATAAAGACCTTTTTTCATACCAGGTAGAGCTCTTGGTGAAATACCATCTTCTGTGACTTTATAACGTCTGTACTCTTTTATTTTGTTGAGCTGTGCCTGGGTCAAAAGTTTTCCACGTTTTATTTTTACCTTAGCTACACTTGGCAGTGGCATAGTAGTATTGCCTTCGGCAATAAATTTGTCAGACAAAATAATAACTGGCAATTGATAAGTTTCTGCCAAATTGTGAGCTTGCGTTCCCAGCTCATAAGCTTCAACTGCGTCTCCAGGAGCCAAAACTATTCTCTGTACTTCACCTGGTGCAGCTTTCAAAATAAATTGTAAATCTCCCTGCTCTGTCCAAGTTGGCAATCCTGTGGCTGGACCACCGCGCTGTACGTCTACCATTACTATTGGGGTTTCGGTCATGCCAGCTAGTCCGAGTGTTTCTACCATAAGAGCAAATCCTCCTCCTGAAGTAGCCACCATAGCTCTAGCACCTACATGAGCTGCTCCCAAAGCCATATTGAGTACTGCAATTTCATCTTCAGCGTGCTTGACTACAATGCCAGCCTTCTCGGCTATAGATGCCAAATAGTGAAGTATAGATGAAGATGGTGTCATCGGATAAGCTACATAAAAATTCAAACCAGCCGCCAATGTACCTAAAGCCAAAGATTCGTTGGCTGTGATCAAAATATTGTCTTTCTTTTCTATGGTAGGCAAATGACAAATAGCTTCTCCTTGGAAATTTTCTTTGGCAAAATCATATCCCAGCTTCAAAGCTTTTATATTTTGATCCACTATCTTTTTGCCTTTGCGTTTGAAGTTTTGTGTGACTACCCTATTGGCAATAGTCAGGTTTTGTCCTACCAAATCCATACTAGCGCCAATAGCTACTACATTTCTCATCAAAGGATTACCCGCTTCTTTGGCCATAGTAGTCAGTGGCAAGCCAAGTCCTTTTATTTTTCTGTTCTGCAGTTTGGCTGGAGAAACTTTTACTTTTTCTTTATCAAAAATAAGTACCCCACCAGGAGCTACTTCATCTAGATTCTCTGAGATTGTGTTTTGATTGAGTGCTACCAAAATATCTATTGACTTGGTCACACTATTTACCGGTCTAGTATCTACTATCAATTGAAAAGTATTGTGCCCACCACGAATAAGTGAAGGATACTCAGTGTAGTCAAAAATCTCATAACCAGCTCGCATAAATATCTTGCCAAACATCATACCGGCAGATTTTATGCCAAAACCAGCTTCACCGCAGACTTTCCAACTAAGATTGTTTTTTGTTTTCATGTCTATTTTGTTTTTAATAAAATCATTTTTATTATAACATTTTTTGGGCAAACAAAAAACCGCCCCCAAAACGAGAGGGGGAGGTTTATCATGGAGGAGAGTCTTTATTGTTTGTATATTCTTTTTGTTGATTATCAGCTGGTTGCTGATCTTCTTTTTTGACTGTCATTATATCTTCTGACGGTCGTTTCATTATTTCATTTTCAGGTTGTTTTATTATTTGTTTATTGTTTTTTCCCAACAATTTGTCTAAAAATGACATATTTATTTTTGTTTTTATTTTTTAATGTTCGATCTAACAATACGCCACTGGCGCCATGCTAAAAATTAGCAAGATATAAAATGTTTTGTACATTTTTGTTTTTGTTTTTGTTATTTAGTTGTAAGTTTATGCAAGTAGCACAATAGCAAATAGATAAAGTGCTAGTATCGACCAGTTTTCGTGACTCTCCACACTAGGATTGCAATACAATCCTGCTAGTCGAAATGATTTTACTTCTTTCATGTCTTTGTTTTTATACCGCTGTTCCTACTACTGCTAGAAGAACAAAAGCCCCAACTGCGCACAAAGCGACTATTGCCCAGTAATCGCCCGCTTTGAGCTTTTTATCTCCTGGCTTAATTATTAATTTAAAAGACTCGACCTTGTTTTCCTCTACCATAATAAATTGTTAATGTTTATATTTTGGAAGTTTTTTACTTGATAAATAGCTACAAACAAAAAATTGGCGGCCAAATAAAATTTGGGTCACCAATTCTAGCTATACAATAAGGATAGCACAAAAAAACGCTTTTGTCAAGTTTCGACAAGCTCAACTTGACCCTAAAAAATAAAAAAATCCCCGCCTAGCAGGGAAAATCAGGAAGAGTGAGGCTTTCCGCCTCGTTCAATCACATCGGCAACAATGGCCAAAACAACTATAGCACCACTTATGACCAACGCCATCAGAGAAAAGCATATCGTGACAACAACGCTTCGCCACAAGGTTAGAGTTTGACCGCCATTGGCCAGTGATTCAGTGTTGATCTCTCTTATGAAGAGTATGCTGCCAACAATGGCGATTATGACCACTACAATGTGAAAAATTCGATATTGGCTGTATACGACCTTTAGCAGGCCCGGCTCTTTGTCTTTTTCCGACAATATTACACCTCCTCTCAAGGTTCGGGTACAAAACTAAATTATCATTTATTGTTTTATTAGTCAAAGAAAAAACTACCTCGAAAGATAGTTGGGTTCCGGCGCGACGACGTTGATCGTCGTCGCGCCGGGTTGAGGGTTGTTGTTGCCTAGTTGGCAACCTCGACTTCGTAGGCCTCGCGGCGGAAACTCGTCTGCCTGCGCAGACTGGCCGCGGGCTTGCCGAGCTCGCCGATGCGGACCAGCTGGCCCTCCTCCAAGTAGCACTGCCCGTTCATGCCGGCCAGATTGCTCCAGTGGACGCGAGCCGCGCCCCGCTTGGTCATGACACAGCCCAATCCCTGAGCCAGGTTGTACCACAGGACGTGGCCGGTGTTGTCCTCGATGGACTTGGCACGGACCTTCTCCGGCGGCGGACACTCGCTGCGATCCAGCAGCTTGGAACGATGGTTCCTGAGCAGGGCGCCCAGGAGCTCCATCAGTTGCGGCCACTTGTTGTCAGGCCAGAGCGGACAGTAGACGTCGGTGCCGTCCTTGTAGACGCGAGTCTGGTAGACCCGCTGCAAACCGACGAAGAACTCGCCCTTCTGGCTGACCAAGGAGATCTCGAACAGCGAAATGCTGCCGTTGGTCTCCACCGCCAGGAGGCGGATGTGGTTGGCCGGGTACTCGGTGTAGAACAGGGTGTCGTCCTTGCTGTCGGACGGCGACGCCTTGATCGGCACCTTGGTGCTGAAGAACGCGGTCTGGTTGTTGTCGGGACTGTGATCCCGCTTCAGGGTGACGTTCTTGGAGCCGTCGACGTTGAGGCCGAAGAGGCCGCTGTCACGCTTGACCGTCACCATGATGATGGCGTTGCTCTGATCGGTCAAGCGACCGACGTGCTGCCACCTTTCGGTGTTGGTGATCGTGATCGGTCCTTCGCGGTCGTTGAGCATGAGACAAATCTCCGCTCCTTCGATGATCTGCTTGGACATTGTCCTTCCTCCTCCTGAGCCCTAGGGCTCGGCTGAAACCTGGTTCTAGAACCACCGCAAATACAGTCTTGGAAATATTTTTTTATAACAACCCTTGTAAAAGAGCCCAAAATCAGCACATTATGCCTATTTTGGATTTGTAAGTATATCATATAAAGCATATTTTGTCAAGGTTTTAAAAAAGGCAAATTTAAGCTAAAATAAGTATACTGTTTACAATAATTAACCCTAAAAAATATATGAAAATCAAAGTAGATATAGAACTTTGCACTAGCGTAGCTACTTGTGTAGAAGTAGCCCCTGGAACCTTTGAATTAGATGATGAAGGTATTGCTGTAATAAAAGACCCAAAAGGTGATGCTGAAGACACTATCCTTCAAGCTGCTAAAAGTTGTCCTGTAAATGCTATCATCATTACAGATGACAATGGCAAACAGATTTATCCTGAAGAATAAATCACTATGACAAATTACAAGGATATTCCTCCTATCAAAGTTGGTGATAAGGCACCTTTATTTACACTCAAAAATCAAAGCGGACAAAAAGTTGCTCTCAAAGATTTTTTGGGCAAAAAAAACGTACTACTAATTTTTTATCCTGGAGATAATACACCTGGTTGCACCAAACAACTTTGCGCTGTCAGGAATGACTTCTCGAAATTCCAAAAATTGGACACCATAATATTTGGTGTTAATCACGCCGATGACACATCCCATCAAAAGTTTATAGACAAGTACAAATTTCCTTTTGACCTTTTGATAGACAGTGATAAAAAAGTATCTCGCAAATATAAGGCTCTCAAATTTATGTTTGGTCATGAGAGCATCAAAAGATCAGTAGTCTTGATAGACAAACAAGGAAAGATAGTTTTCCTCAAAAGAGGTATGCCCTCTGACCAGGAAATCATTGACTCACTAAAAAAATAATTATGAACAAACACATATATTTAGACCACGCTTCCACTACTCCCACCGATCCTCGTGTGGTAAAGGCCATGGAGCCATACTGGAATGAAAAATATGGCAATCCTTCCAGTTTGTATAGACTGTCTCTGGCAAGTAAACAGGCTATTATAGATTCTAGAGAAAAAATTGCCAAAGTTCTCAACTGCCAGCCAGATGAAATCATTTTTACTGGTGGAGGGACTGAAAGTATCAACCTAGCCATCAAGGGAAGTGTTTGGGCAGCCAAAAAACCTGTTCATATCATCACTTCAAAAGTAGAACACCCAGCTGTACTCAATTCTTGTCAAAGACTAAACAGTCAAGGACACAAATTGTCTATCCTACCAGTTGATAGATATGGTTTCGTCTCACTAGAAGATGTCAAAAAAGCCATCAAAGACGATACATTACTTGTCAGTATCATGATGGCCAATAATGAAATAGGTACTATCCAACCAATCCAAGAAATTGGAGTTTATATAGAAAAACTCAACAAGGAAAGAGTAGAAAAAGGCTTGGACAAAATATATTTTCATACTGATGCCTGCCAAGCTGCTGGTGCACTAGATATTGATGTCAAAAAATTACACGTAGACATGATAACTATAAATGGTAGCAAAATATATGGTCCCAAAGGAGTTGGCGTGCTCTATCTAAAACCAGGCACCAAACTAATCCCTATTATAGACGGTGGTGGCCAAGAAAAGAAAATGCGTTCTGGTACAGAAAATGTCCCTGGTATAGTGGGTATGGCTGAAGCTCTTGATATTGCTTACCAAGAAAAAGAAAAAGAAAACAAAAGACAAATAGAGCTGCGTGATTGGTTTATAGAACAACTTCTCAAAACTATAGACAAATCAATCTTAAATGGTGATCCTAAAAAAAGATTGCCCAACAATATAAATATTTCTTTTTTGGATATAGAGGGTGAGGCTGTACTCCTCTATTTGGACGAAATAGGCGTCATGGCTTCTACTGGATCTGCCTGTACTTCTAGCAGCCTAGAACCATCACACGTTATTCGTGCTTTGGGTGCTCCCTATGAAGTGGCTCACGGTTCTATCCGTTTTACTATGGGCAAAAGTACTACCAAAAAAGACCTACAACACGTCCTAGAAAATTTCCCAGAAATTGTAAAAAAATTAAGACAAGCTTCTCCAGCCAATGTCGACATGGCTGAAGTAGAAAAAACTTTTGTCGACGCCGAAAGAAAAATTTTAGACCTATAATCTAAAAATTAACTCAATTATATATATGTCACAAACAAAAAAATCAGCAGCCGCTGATATCGATATAGTACCCAAGGGTTCTGACGAGGCTTGGGCCTACAGCAAAATAATAAAAGATCATTTTTTCAAACCACGCAACCTCATCCTAGATGCCAAAGATGTCAAAGGCTATAATGGACTGGGTATGGTTGGTTCACCAGCCTGCGGAGACATGATGAAAGTCTGGCTCTGGATAGATGAAAAAGAAGATAAGATAAAAGAGATGAAATGGCAAACCTTTGGTTGTGGTTCGGCTATCTCTGCCACCTCTATGCTATCTGTCATGGCAACTGAAAATGGCGGCATGAAACTAGATGATGCTTTGGAAATAAAAGCCCAACACATCACCGAAAGACTAGGTGGACTGCCAGTGAGAAAAATACACTGTTCTGTACTAGGCGACAAGGCTCTCAGGTCTGCTATCAATAATTATTTTATAAAATCCGGACAAAAAGATAGAGTCATCAAAGAGCAAGTCCGCATCATAGACAAGCAAGCCAAAGTCACTGATCATGATATAGAAGAGGCTGTCCTAGAGGGAGCCCAGAACTTGGAAGAAGTACAAAAGAAAACCAAAGTTGGTATTGGCAATCCATCTGTCATACCAGAAGTAGAACAATTGATAAGATTTTACACTGAAAAATATTTTGGTTAAGATATAAGTATACATTTCTTCGAGTAAATAAAATGCATCGAGAAGTTTTGTTCTCGACAAGCTCGAACAAATAAAATTAATTATTAAAGAATAAATATATGAAAAAATTTGAAACCCCAGACTTGCCTTATACATACGATGCTCTGGAGCCATATATAGATGAAGCTACAATGAAAATTCACCATAATAAGCACCATGTAGCTTATACAACAAATTTCAACAAAGCTTTGGAAAAATATCCTAAGCTAACAGAACAATCTGCTGAAGATATTTTGAAAAATATAGATTCTGTACCTGAAGATGTCAGACCAGCTGTCAAAAACCATGGTGGTGGACATGTACATCACGCCCTATTTTGGGAAATACTTGCACCAGCCAAAGACAGTGGAGAAGCTGAGGGGGAATTACTCCAAGCTATCGTTGACTCTTTTGGTAGTTTTGATAAATTTAAGGAAGAGTTTGACCAAGCTGCTATGACAGTATTTGGTGCTGGTTGGGCTTGGCTATCAGTGGCCGATGGCAAGCTAATAATAGAAAAAACCTCAAACCAAGATAGCCCATATTCTCTAGGACATACTCCCATACTGGGCATAGATGTTTGGGAGCACTCATATTACCTCAAATATCAAAATCGTCGAGCTGAATTTGTAGAAAACTTCTGGAAGGTAATAAATTGGCAAGTAGTAGGCGAAAAATTTGCGCAAGCAAAATAAAATATAAACAACCACTTTATAACAAATGAAAAGAGATATTATTCTGGTTATGGAAGGAGGCACCATTCAGGGAGTATTTAGTTCCGGAGTGATGAACGCTTTCCAAAAACACAATCTCCGTCCGCGCATCCATAGTATATACGCCGTATCATCAGGCGCTCACAACGCTGCTTATTTTTTATCCGGCAGATCCGAAATTGGCAGAGAAATATACTATGACTATCTACTCAAAAGACACGATTTTCTCAAACAACTGTCTCCTATGGTGGTTGCCAAAAAAATACTAGGACTTTTTTTGCTAGGCAAGAGCTTTGATATTATTGATTTAGAATATATCAAAAAACTAGAAACAGAGATTGTTCCCCTAGATTTGGAAAGGATCAAAAATACCCCTATAAAATTTTATGTTCGCGTATTTGATCCCAAAACCAGAAAAAATCTTTTTGTAGATGCCAAAAAAGATACTGTCGAAAGATTGCTACAAAGCTCCAAGGTTCCTCCTTATGCTTATACCAAAGATGATACCGGCTATATAGACGGAGGTGTCATGCCCTCAAGAGACTTTCTCACCAAAGTAGTCAAAACCAATCCAGATAAAAAAATTATTTATATTTTCAATGACAAAAAAACCGTCAAAAAGGTAACCAAGCATATATTACCAGACATGATAGACGTGATATTCAAAACCAGGTTTTTGGGGTTACGCTATGGTATAAAACATTTGTTCAATATCTATGGTTACACCTATGTAGGTAATCTCAAAAAACACAAAAATACTCATGTCTTATACGATGAAACTGGTAACTCCAAAAGAGAAAAAAACAAAGACAAGATATATGCTGCCTATGAACTAGGCTTTCAAAAAGGCGAGGAATTATTAAAAGAGATAAATTTTATTAAATAATTAGTTAACACTTAAGAAAGAAAAATATATGCAAGAAGAAAAGGAATGCTGTGGAAATGGCTGTTGCTGTGAAGATGAAATTTGCTGCGACAACCATACTCCCAAAATAGGTAAACCGGCTCCAGATTTTATAGCTGAAGCCTATCACAATGACGATAGCAAAAAAGTAAGTCTAGCTGACTACAAAGGCAAATGGGTAATACTTATGTTTTATCCAAAAGACTTTACCTTTGTCTGTCCTACTGAGCTAGGTGATATTGCTGATCGCTACGATGAATTGCAAAAGCTCAATGCAGAAGTCTTGTCAGTATCTACTGACACTGTTCCTGTCCACAAAGCTTGGCATGATGATAGTGAAACAATCCAAAAAATAAAATTCCCTATGGTAGCTGATCCTACTCATGAAATCTGCCGCAAATACGGCGTATTGATCGAGGAAGAGGGTGTGGCCCTAAGAGGTACATTTATCATATCTCCTGAAGGAATCTTACAAACCATAGAAATACATGGTGACGGCATTGGTAGAAATGGTGAAGAATTGACACGCAAATTACAAGCTGCTCAATTTGTAGCCAAACACGGTGACCAAGTCTGCCCTGCCAATTGGCAGCCAGGTAAGGATACCCTGAAACCAGGCCTAGACCTAGTGGGAAAAATCTAAAAACATACTTTGTCCGCTCCTGGCTTTGGCCAGGAGCGGTTTTTTATTTTATCTCAAAAATGCTATAATTTTTATATGGAAAAACCAGAAAATCAACCCATAAAAGCAAATCCAGACAATGCCGAAGAAACAGGTGCTCGTCTTAATATATTTCAGAAAAGAGACCCTTTTGATGATTTTATGGAACACATTGATCAAGAAGCAGAAAGACGCGCTCCGACCGAAATTGAAATAGAGGCAATGGACCGCAATTTGATCCAACTTGGACAAATATTTGAAAATACAAACAATAATTGGCATATTGATGGCGCTCTAAACATCTCCATACTAAAAGGTGAATATATTGGCATACATAAAGATGTAGATATATCATTGGAAGCTGCCGAATTGGCTGACACTGACCAACATATTGAAGAAATGGGCTATGGTTTTTTCTTGTCTTACCCAGAAGATGATTCCGATCGTAGTAAAGGGCATGTGATGCAAAGAATAAACTTTGCTAGCGGCGAACAAATAGAAGAAGGAAAACATCTAATGCTGGCTGCTATAGATGAGGGCGGCAATATCTTGGAAGGTCAATCACTAAACTTTGTAGATGTACACGTCATAGAACGAAATGCCGAAGGCAAGCCAATTGGCTCTACTGGAGTGGAGTTGCCAGAAGAGTGGTTTGTTGGACAAGAGCGTGATTTTAAAGGGCAAGAAATAAAAATTTCTCATCCAGCCAAAGTTGCTTACTACAAACTACACAGTGAACGTTCTTATGATAAAACTGACCTAGAAGCTCTAGCCAAAACCGGTACCCTTTCTATAGAGGATGTAGAAGAAATCGCCCAAATATTTGAACAAGAATTCTCAAACAGACAAAATCAGTTTGAAGCTGTGATTAAAGATTTACTACAAAAAACAAAACCAGGTATGTCTGTTGAAGAAGTCTTTAATGTTTTGACTCAACACCCTGTAATCGCTGAAAAAATAAAATATATAGAATCTTCTATCAGAGCATTTGCTCAAGCTATAGCTGATAGCGAAGAAATGTCTCCGGCAAACATCATGGAGCAGGCTCTAGCGATATTCAAGGTTCAAGAAAGCTTTGATTCTAAAAGGGCTGAAATAGATGCCATTCGCAAAATGATAATTGATCAAGTAAAATTAGAAAAACTACGAGGAAATATAGAACAATAATTATGAAAATAGAGTACGAAGCAACTTTCTCAGATATAGACAAAGACAAAGTCAGACAAACTCTCAAAAAAGTTGGCGCTAAAATGATCTATCCTGAATTTCTCATGAAAAGGTATGTCTGGCACTTGCCCAAAGGCATAGATATACCAGGCAGTTGGATGAGGGTCCGACAAGAAGCTGACAAAAGTACCATGAGTCTCAAAATAGTAGCTGACAACAAAAAAATAGAAGACCAAAAAGAACTCTGCGTAGAAATAAGTGACTTTGACCAGGCCAGAGATATCATCAATATGATAGGCTGCCAAGAAAGGGCCTATCAAGAAAGTAAACGTGAGCTATGGCTGCTAGATGGCGCCGAAGTGACTATAGATGAATGGCCGTTTCTAGAACCCTTTGTAGAAATAGAAGCCAAGGATGAAAAAATAGTCAGAGCTGTAGCCAAAAAACTAGGCTTTGATTATAGCGCTGCTCTATTTGGCTCAGTAGATTTCCAATATGCTGAAAAATACAATATTAGTCTAGAACAAATCAACGAACAAACACCTCATATAACTTTTGATATGAAAAATCCATTTGTAAAATAAAAACAAAATGCCAAACATAAAACTCACATCCTATGGTGCTAGCCAGGAAGTCACTGGCTCTTGTCACCTGCTCAATATAAATGGTTTTAGGATACTTGTAGACTGTGGTCTTTTTCAGGGCGGCTCAAAAAACTATCTCAAAAACTGGGATAATATTTTGTTTTCGGCCCGAGATATAGACGTAGTTATACTGACTCACGCTCACTTGGATCACTGTGGCCGCTTGCCTGTACTCTACAAAAATGGCTACAAAGGCAAGATTTATGCTACTGGCCCTACTATCAAACTAGCCAAAATAGTCCTAGAGGACAACCTACAAATAATGACTGAAAAATCAATCAAACAAAACCTCACCCCTCTATACAGCTCTACTGACTTGATGAAGACAAATATCAGCTGGATAAAAGCTGACTATTATCAAAAAATAGAATTAGGCCAAGGTATTAGCTTTACTTTCAACAACGCTGGACACATTCTAGGTTCAGCTACAGCCAAAATAGAAGTAGATGGAAAAAGCATTGTTTTTTCTGGCGACATTGGTGGACACAATATGCCCCTAGTCAAAGATATAGATTATATAGACAAAGCTGACTGGGTAGTTTGTGAAAGTACTTATGGTGATCGTGTCCACGAAGACTTGGCTGACAGAGACAAAAAACTTATCGATGCTGTCAAAAGAGTTACCCTCAACAATTCTACTTTGCTGATTACTATCTTTGCCATTGAGCGTACTCAAGACATACTCAAGGTCCTCAATGATTATTATGAAACCCATCTAGACTTCAAGGTACCGGTCTATCTAGATAGTCCTATGGCTGCTGAAGCTACCAAGATATACAAAGAAGAAATAAAATACCTCAATGAAGATGCCCAGGATACCCTAAAACGCGACAATGACATCTTCCGATTCCCACATCTGAAAATAACCAATCATTCTCGAGAATCCAAAAAAATAAATTCTGTACCTCCACCAAAAATAATCCTAGCTGGCTCTGGTATGGTCGAGGGTGGCCGAATGCTGCATCATTTTGGTCGCTATCTATCTGACAAAAACAACCACGTACTATTTATGGGCTACCAGGTACCAGGTACTTTGGGCAACAAAGTACTGAGCGGAGCTTTTGATTTTGATTATTATGGACGCAAGGTACCAGTCAAGGCTGGTGTTGACCAAATAGACGGGTTTTCTGCTCATGCTGACAAAAATGCCCTACTTGATTGGCTAGGACACTTCCAAAATCCCAAAAAAATACTCCTTAGCCACGGAGATGACAAGGTTTTGGAAAAATTTTCCCAAAGCATAAAAGAAAAACTCGGCTACGAGAGCCAAGTGATTGAATTTGCTGAGCCAATTGTCTTGAGTTGAGCCAAAAAACAAAAACTAACGTTTGTTGAGGGGATTTTCAATCTCCTCTTCTTCAGTTTCTTCGTTTCCCAAAGGCAAAACAGGATACTTTTCTTCATCTAGACCACCCTGATAACGAATCGGATCCATCAAGTCTACTTTTTCATTACTCTTGGGTCCACGGCGAGGTCCTCTGGGTCTATTTCCCTGTTTCTTCATTTTGTTTTTGAATACTTTTGGCATAAATCTATACTAACAGATATGCGATTGGCTGACAATAGCCAAAAAAATCCCTAGATTGGACAATTTATTTTCCTTGGTCTATAATAAAAGCCCCTTAAGGAGGGCGAAAATAAACACCAAAACACGAAAATTTGGCAAGGGCATATCTTGTGTGCTATAATAAATTAGAACACAACATATAGTGGTTTTTTAGCCAAATTTCAATATCGTGTTTCTTTTTTTGTCTAAAATTTGATTTAAAATCTAATCAGTCTAAAACAAAATAAACCCATGCAGATCGATCATGTCATCAAAAGAGGTGGTAGCAACCAAACTTTTGAACCAGATAAGATTAAAAAATCTATTTCTCAGGCAATCATCAATGCCGGCTTGAAGGATAATCCCCTTTCTGGGAAGCTATCCCGTCAAGTTATATCGTATTTGGAAGAAAACCTGGTCGATGAAAGTCAGATCACTACTGATGATATCCGTAGTGCTGTTAATATTGTACTCTTGGACAATGATTTTCCTGAAGTAGCCAAAATTTACTTCAAAACTCGTGGTAAAAAGATGGACAAACAGGCTCAGGCACCTATTGGCGTCAAAAAAATCACAAAAAGAGACGGCTCTGTAGTTGATTTTGATAAAAACAAAGTATTCAACGCTGTTTATAAGGCTGGCCAAGCTAGTGGTGAGTATGGACACGATGAAGCTCACAAGCTAGCTGATATTGTCACTTCTGTAGTAGAGCACAAATTCAGCCAAAGCACTGTCCCTAGCGTAGAGGAGATCCAAGACATCATTGAGATCATTTTGATCCAATCAAATTGGGCTAGAACTGCCAAGCACTTTATCCTCTACCGTGAACAAAGAAAGAATATCCGTTTAGAAAAAGGCAAAGAAGTCACTTCTGAAGAGGTCAAAAAACTTCAAGAAGAAAATGTCACTTTGAGCAAGCAAGCCAAACTTATAATCAATAATTCTACCAATTTTGATGAATTGGGTAGGATTATTTTTTTGGACCGATATTCTATCAAAGACAAAAGAGAAGATATTGCCCTGGGTGATCTAGTAATAGTTATTACCAAAGAAGACCGCAAATATCCCAAAAAAGACCTAGGTATAATCCAGGAAATGCTCCCAGGCGATAAGGCTCGTCTGAGGATGCTCACTGGTGTCTACGCTGACAAGCAAAATAACTTTGAATTTGTTCAAGATATCTTCAAATGTGACAAACCACGCGAATCTATCAATGATGCCCATAGAAGAATAGCTAAAGCTGTAGCTTCTGTAGAAGAAGGTGAAGACAAAAAAAGTAAGTTTTTTGAGGAATTCTTTGAAGCTTTACAAAAAAAGTATATCCAACCAGGCGGACGTATCATGACTGGTGCCAATGTAGACCAACATGGCAACTATACTTCCAACTTGACTTTGTTTAACTGTTATGTCCTACCAAGTCCTCTAGACTCTAGAAAAGCTATAGTAAAAGACAGTCTTCACCAAATGGTAGAAGTCATGTCTCGTGGTGGTGGCGTAGGTATGTCACTATCAGCTCTTCGTCCTAGATATGCCTATGTCAAAGGCGTCCACGGCAAATCATCTGGCTCTGTATCATGGGCTGGGCTGTTTTCCTATGCTACTGGCCTAATAGAACAAGGTGGTAGCCGTCGCGGAGCTTTGATGCTCATGCAATGGGACTGGCATCCAGATGTCATAGAGTTTATTGCTTCAAAAACAGCAGCTGGCCAAATAGAAAACGCCAATATATCTGTCATGGTATCTGATGATTTCATGGATGCAGTCAAAAACAACCGTGAATGGAACCTAGAATTCCCTGATTATGAAAACCCAGCTTACTCTGATATATATGACAACACCTGGAAAGGTGATCTACACGCCTGGAAAGCAGCTGGCTATCCTACCAAAGTCTACAAAACCGTCAAAGCTCGTGATCTTTGGGAAAAGCTAGTCGCTTCTGCTCACGCTAGTGCTGAACCAGGGGTAGTATTTATGGAACGCTACAACAAGATGTCCAACTCACATTACTTCAACCAAGTCATCTGTACCAACCCTTGTGGTGAACAAGGTCTACCAGGCTGGGGTGTGTGTAATCTAGGCCATCTCTACCTAGCTAGTTTTGCCAGAGAGGTTGGCCAAGACGATCTAGGCCCTACCTATGATATGGACTGGGATGAGCTCAAAAAAGCTGCCCGTACTTTGACCCGATTTTTGGACAATGTCATTGACCTGACTCCATATCACTTCCAAGAAAATGAAGACAACCAAAAAAATGAACGTCGTGTCGGTGGT
>PKTI01000009.1 GCA_002869235.1 Candidatus Parcubacteria bacterium | reverse complement strand
TTCACCCTTAGCCTTGCGGCAGGAATATTTTCTGTTGCACTTGTTCTACCCCCAGCTCACACTGGAAGCGGTTGGCGTTACCAACTATCTTGTTTGTGGTGTTCGGACTTTCCTCCCTCCTGCAAAGCAGGACGGCAATCACCCAAGTTATTAAGCCTTATATTATATATATACAATATTTTGGTGTTTTTGTCAAGATGAGTTATATTTACTAAATACAGCCATAATGATATGATATTTATACTATGAAAAAGCCTGATTTTATTACTAATATTGCCTTGGTGCCTATAGATTTTGTTTTGATTGTAGCAGCTGCTTTATCTGCTTATTATTTGCGTTTTTCTCAAGCAATCAGCGAGGTACGACCGGTTTTTTATGAAATGCCTTTGAGTAGTTATTTTGAATTAGTACTCAAGGTAGCTTTGTTTGCGGTTGTTATTTTTGCTCTGTCAGGTTTTTATACTATGCACAATAAAAAATTGGCCAGGGAACTTCCCAAAATTATTACTGGTGTTTCTACAGTGGTAATATTTTTGGTTTTGTCTATATTTTGGCAAAGAGAATTATTTTCTTCTCGTTTTATAATTATTATTTCTTGGGCAGCAGCTATAGTATATCTTTTCTTGGCTAGAGTGATAATAATTTTGATTAGAAATTATTTTTTCAAAAAAGGACGTGGTTTGGCCAATGTCATTTTGTTGGGCAAAGAAGAAAGTAGAAAAGCTGTAGTACAAACTTATTCTCAAAAACCGGAATTAGGATACAAAGTAATAGCAGAATTTGACAACTTGGAAAGCTTGATGTCTTCTCAAGAATTTGTGCGCGATATAAAAAAGAAGAATATAGATACTATATTTCAAACTGATACAAATGTAGCCAAAGAACTAGCACTAGATACCCTGACTTTTTGTCAGGAAAATCAAATTACTTTACGTTATGCTGCCAACTTGTTTCAGGCACAAAACATAAATGTTGATCTCAATAGTGTAGCTGGTATGCCTATTGTAGAAATTCAAGGAACTCCTTTGGATGGTTGGCGTAGGGTAGCTAAAAGATTTTTTGATCTACTGTTATCTACTTTGTTGATAATAGTATTGTCTCCTTTGTTTATAATTTTGACTATAATAATAAAAAGCACATCTTCTGGGCCAGCCTTTGTCCGTCTCAAAAGAGTCGGTAAAAAAGGAAACACTTTTTCTATGTACAAATTTAGATCCATGGTCAAAGATGCTCACAAAATGAAATCAGAAATAATGGATTTAAACGAGAGAGATGACGGACCTTTGTTCAAGATAAAAGATGATCCTAGAATTACCAAAATAGGAAAATGGTTGAGAAAAACTAGCCTTGATGAATTACCACAACTTTTCAATGTGTTCAAAGGTCAGATGAGCTTGGTTGGTCCTAGGCCACATGAACCAGAAGAGGTTTCTCGTTATCAAAAAGGTTACAAAAAATTGTTGACTATCAAGCCAGGTATGACGGGTATGGCGCAGGTATCTGGTAGGAGCAATTTGTTGTTTACTGAAGAAGCAAAATTGGATATATTTTATATAGAAAACTGGTCAATGCTTTTGGATTTGATAATACTTGTCAAAACACCAAAAGCCATGTTTAAAGGGGATCAAGCTTAATGAAAAAAGTAGCTTTGGCTCATGATCATTTGTTTCAATTTGGCGGTGCAGAACGTGTACTGCTGATTTTGTCTGATATGCACAAACAGGCACCTATATACACCCTGATAAATGATGGAAAGATTACAGAAAATCTTATTGATCAAAGCAAAATAATAACATCAGGTTTACAAAAAATACCTGGTATAAACAAAATGTTTAGGTATTTTCTGTTGCAAATGCCCAAACATTGGGAAAAAACTGATCTAAGTACTTATGATTTAGTGATTAGTTCTTCCTCGGGTTTTGTCAAAGGAGCAAAAACAGGAAACAATACCAAGCACATTTGCTATTGCCACGCGCCTACTAGGTATCTTTGGGACAACAAAGAGGAATATATAGACAAAATGCCAGAGGGCAAGATACTGAAGATATTTTTGCCAAAACTTTTGGACAAATTACAATTGTGTGATTTTTCCAAGGCTCAGGAAGTAGATTTTTTTATTGCCAACTCACAGTATATTGCTGACAAAATATCCAAACATTACAAAAGAGATTCTGTGGTTATACACCCGCCAGTAAGAGTAGAAGATTTTAAAACGAATCAGCAAGTAGAAGATTACTATTTGATAGTTAGTCGTCTACGTCCTTACAAAAAAGTCGATTTGGCCATAAAGGCTTTTAATAATTTGAAACTTCCTTTGAAGATAATAGGCTCTGGTTCAGAGTTTAGACGCCTAAAAAAAATGTCCCGTTCAAATATAGAATTTTTGGGCGAAGTCAGTGATGAGGAAAGAAATGATTATTTATCAAAATGCAAAGCTTTTATATATCCGCAAATAGAAGATTTTGGTATATCAGCTTTAGAAGCCATGGCTTCTGGTAGGCCAGTTATAGCCTACAAGCGAGGAGGAGCACTTGAGACAGTGGTAGAAGGTCTAAGCGGTACATTTTTTGAAGAGCAGACTTGGGAATCATTGGCTCATAAAATATTACGTTTTGAGGCTGACAAATATGATGGAAATACAATCAGACAACACGCCAAAAAATTTGATGAATCTGTTTTTAGGCAACGAATTAATGAGTTTGTAAATTCTATATGAATATAGGCATTGATATCAGAGCCTTGGCTAGTACTAGGTTGAGTGGAGTTGGTAGGTATATTTATAATTCTATTCATTATATTTTGGAAAATGATAGAGAAAACAATTATTATTTGATCAGCACTGGCCTAAAAGAAGTACCCAAGGCATGGACTAATTTTAAATACGACAATATACACCATGTTCATTGGCGTTTTTCCAATAAATTATTCAACCTTGGAACCACCCTTGGATTTGGACCGGACTTGAGCAAAAGGGTACCAGTAAAACTTGATTTATTTTGGTTACCAAATATAAACTTTTTCAAATTTAACAAAGACGTGCCGACTATATTGACTATCCATGATTTGTCTTTTTTGCACAGCAAACAATTTTATTCTCTCAAAAGAAGACTCTGGCACAAACTCGTCAACGTAAAAAACCTAGCGGAAAAAGCTGATAGAATAATCGCGGTATCAGAAAACACAAAAAGAGATATTATGAGATTTTTTACTGTTGATGAAGACAAGATTACAGTAATATATCCAGGTGTGATGATAAATGATTTGTCAAAAGAGGAGTCTCAAGAATTAATTGAAAAATTCAAGCTTAAGGGTAATTATTTTTTGTACGTTGGTACTTTGGAACCAAGAAAAAATATCAATGCGATTATAAAAGCTTTTGACCAAATAGTAGAAAAACATCCAGACTATGAGCTGGTTATAGTTGGGTCCAAGGGGTGGATTTATCAAAACATAATACGCAGTATAGATAAGCGCAGGCACATACGTTATTTGGGTTATGTAGACGGCAAAGAAAAAGATGCTTTGTACTCTCGAGCTAGGGGGCTTATCTGGCCATCTTTTTATGAGGGCTTTGGTTTTCCGCTTTTTGAAGCTATGTACCATAATCTTCCGGTAGTAACCAGCTACAAAACATCCTTGCCAGAAATAATGAAAGAAAAAGCACTGTATGTAGATCCTTATAATGTTGGTGATATCTATGAGGCAACCTTAAAGTTGATAGAAGATGAAGATCTCTATAAGTACTTGATTGACAACAAAGAAGACCTGAATATCCCAGATTGTAAAAAACAAGCTCAAAACATAATTAGACAATTTTATAAATTTAGAAAATGAAAATAGCAATTGATTTTAGAATTTTTGGTACCAAACCAGGCGGGATTGGTCGTTATAATCAAAAATTATTGGAGGAACTAATAAAAATTGATCATGAAAATGAGTATATTTTGCTTTTCAAAGAAGATCCCGAGCTTTCTTTGCCCAAAAATTTTCATATTCAGATATGTGATTGTCAGTGGTATAGCCTCAAAGAACAATTTGTCATACCCTATACTTTGTATCAAATAAATCCTGACTTGGTTTACTTTCCACATTTCAACGTACCAATTTTTTATTCTGGAAAATTTGTAGTTACTATCCATGATTTGATTATGACCAAGTTTCCCAGTCAAAGAGCTACTACACACAGTAAAGTTTTTTTTAAACTGAAATATTGGTTTTACAACCAAGTCATAAGGCACGCTGTGATAAATGCTGAAAAGATAATTGCGGTTTCCAAGTTTACGGCCAAAGATATAAAAGAGTATTTTGATTTAAATGATCAAGAGAATCAAAAAATAGAAGTTGTTTATGAAGGCGTGAGCTCTATGGTGGCTAGCCAAAAAGAAGCTTATAATCTGCCAGAAAAATATTTTTTGTATGTAGGCAATGCTTATCCGCACAAAAATTTGGATTTTCTAGTTGAAGCTTTTGATGACTTTAGTAAAAAACACCCTGAATACAAACTTATATTAGTGGGAAACAAAAATTATTTTTATAAACGTTTGGAAAAAAATACAAAAAACCAAAATGTAATTATAGTTGGTCATGTGGCTGATGATTTATTAGCTTCTTATTATAAAAACGCCAAAGCTTATGTATTTCCTTCTCTTTATGAAGGATTTGGTTTGCCGCCACTTGAGGCTATGGCACACGACATACCAGTCTTATCAAGCAATAGTTCTTGCCTGCCAGAGATACTAGAAGATAGTGTTTTGTACTTTGACCCAAAAGACAAAAATGATCTACTTGATAAAATGGAAGAGATTATTTCTCAATCACAATTAAAACTGGAATTGATCAAATCTGGCAGAGAACATATAAAAAAATATTCCTGGGAAAAGATGGGAAAAAATATTTTGGATATCTTCCAAAATTTGGTATAATATACTAGATGCCGACAAAGAAAAAAGTTACGCCAAAAAAGCGTACTAGAAAAATCAAAAAAGTTGATATCAAAGAAATCAAAAAAGATCTAGTTGAAGACTTAGATCAATTTTTGTTGGCTGAAGAAGATATTTTGGATGCCAAAAAAGCTAAAGAAGAAAAGAAAAGAGCGCTAGATAAACTGGACAAACTAATAAAAGAAGAATTGACTTATAACCAGATACTCAAGCAAGCCAAGAAAGACATCATTGATAAAGCACAGGAAGAGAGTGATTTGGATAACAATGAATACCAAGATGTCGTCAACTATGTAAAACAGGACAATATAGTACGTTCTGGGCATGTTTTGGATTTGCGACAGCAAAAGGAGATTGAGGCAACAAAAATAAAAAAAGCCAAATTAGAAAGATACCAATCAAAATGGCAGAGGCTAAAAGAAAAATTTACCAGAAAAAGTGAAAAAACGAAAAAAGTTGAATTTCATAAACCCAAGACTTCTGGTATTAATCTCAAAAGATATTTTTATATAAATATAAATTTGCAGCCTCTAAAGCTCAAATATGTAGCTAGTAAGGTTTTGGTTTTTACTTTGGTCCTAGCGGTTATTGTTTTGCCAATTAGGGGATTGGTATTGTTTGGTAAGTTACAAGATGACAAAAACAAGTTATTTGAATTGGGCAAGCAAGGTGTAATCAATCTCCAAGCTGGTGTGATATCAGCTTCAGAAAATTCGTACGAAAATGCTCAAATTGGTTTTGAAGAAGCTTTGTACAATTTTGACCAGGCCCAGAGAACCCTAGACAACTATCAAGATTGGATGCTAGAAGCGGCTGGTAGTGTACCAGTTGTTGGCAAAAAAATATCTTTGAGTAGAAATATGTTGGCTGTAGCTACCAATATTTCTCAAGCTGGTTCAATCCTAAATCAAAAACTACATGAAAATAGCAACTTAACAGAATATTTGGAAACTATACACCAACAGGTAAAAGAGACTTTACCATATCTAGAAGAAGCACAAAAAGATTTGGAAAAAATAAACATTGATGATTTGCCGCTTGAATTAAAGCCTCATTTTGAAGGTTTGGCCAACTATTTACCATCAATAACTCAAGACTTGAAAAGTCTAGATGACATTTTTTCTCTTTTGGTAGAATTGTTGGGGCATGATGGTGAAAAAAGATACTTGATATTGTTTCAAAACAACAATGAGTTGAGGGCCACAGGCGGTTTTATAGGAAGTTTTTCTCTTTTGGATGTTTATCAAGGTAAGATTGTTGGTCTAGAAACACCTGGCGGCGGTACATATGACCTG